>NZ_QSBK01000020.1:0-42008 GCF_003465685.1 Collinsella sp. AF04-24 | reverse complement strand
GAGCATCTGATCGCGAGCACAGTCAACTACTGTGCCGCGGTATGAGATACCCGAATTGCGACATACGAGCGCTATTCATGATATCGATTAATTAACTTTAGCGACACGTGGATATCCCGCGGGCCCGATGCGGTCCCGCAAGATACCACGGGCGCACGGCGGATGCCTTGGCACAGGGAGCCGATGAAGGACGCGGCAAGCTGCGATAATCCCCGGCGAGGAGCACACATCCTTCGACCCGGGGGTCTCCGAATGGGCGAACCCATGCACAGCAGTGTGCATATCCCCCCGCTGAACGAATAGGCGGGGGGAGGACAACCCGGGGAACTGAAACATCTAAGTACCCGGAGGAGAGGAAATCAATCTCGAGACTCCCCGAGTAGCGGCGAGCGAAAGGGGACCGATGGCCAAACCGACGAGCGGGCGTACCCGGCAGGGGTTCCGCCGTCGGGGTTGCAGGGCCGCGCATCCGGGGGCTGCCGCCCCCGGGCGCAGGTCCGGCTGGGGAGCGGAACGGCATGGGAGGGCCGGCCGCAGCGGGTGACAGCCCCGTACGCGAACCCAGACCGGACGGCGCGACGCGGTCCCTGAGTAGGGCCGGGCACGTGAAACCCGGTCCGAACCTGGGTGGACCACCATCCAAGCCTGAGTACTACCCTGTGACCGATAGCGCACCAGTACCGTGAGGGAAAGGTGAAAAGCACCCCGGGAGGGGAGTGAAACAGTACCTGAAACCGTGCGCCCACGAGCAGTCGGAGCACCTATACGGTGTGACGGCGTGCCTTTTGTAGAATGAGCCAGCGAGTCGCTGGCGCGGGGCGAGGTTAACCGAAAGGGAGCCGGAGCGAAAGCGAGCCTTAACAGGGCGACTTGAGTCCCGCGCCGCGGACGCGAAGCCGGGTGAGCTATCCGTGGGCAGGCTGAAGCGGGGGTAAGACCCCGTGGAGGGCCGAACGCACGTCGGTTGAAAACGGCGGCGATGACCTGCGGATAGGGGTGAAAGGCCAATCAAACCCGGAGATATCTCGTTCTCCCCGAAATAGCTTTAGGGCTAGCGTCGCGCGTTCACCGCCGGAGGTAGAGCACCGGATGGACGAGGGGGCTTCGCCGCCTACCGAATCCAACCGAACTCCGAATGCCGGCGGCCCAGAGCGCGGCAGTCAGAGCATGTGGGCTAAGCTGTGTGCTCGAGAGGGAAACAGCCCGGACCGCCCGCTAAGGTCCCCAAGTTCCAGCCGAGTGGCAAAGGATGTGCGTCCGCCCAGACAACCAGGATGTTGGCTTAGAAGCAGCCATCCATTCAAAGAGTGCGTAACAGCTCACTGGTCGAGTGGACATGCGCCGACAATACACGGGGCTAAGCTGGACACCGAAGCGGCGGGATTTTGATTTTCAGAATCGGTAGGGGAGCTTCCCATGGGCGGCGAAGCCGCCGGGCGACCGGCGGTGGAGCGCATGGGAGTGAGAATGCTGGCATGAGTAGCGAGAGACGAGAGAGTAACTCGTCCGCCGTGAACCCGAGGTTTCCTGGGCAAGGCTAATCCTCCCAGGGTCAGTCGGGGGCTAAGGCGAGGCCGGGAGGCGTAGCCGACGCGCAGCAGGCAGACATTCCTGCACCGCGCACGCGGCGCTACGACCGACGGGGCGACGGATGGGGGTGGCTCGGCGGGGTTCTGGACGTCCCCGTGATGGAGCGCGGCCCGCGGACCAGGGAAATCCGGTCCGCACGAGGGCGAGGCTCCGGACGAAGCGATCAAGCGAAGCGAGTGAGCCCGAGGTCCCTAGAAAAACCCCTAGGCAGGCGCGTGCGCGCCCGTACCGCAAACCGACACAGGTGGGTGGGTAGAACATACCGAGGCGATCGGGTCAACCATGGTCAAGGAACTCGGCACAATGGCCCCGTAACTTCGGGAGAAGGGGTGCCCGCGCGTACGTGAACGGACTTGCTCCGGGAGCGGAGGCGGGCCGCAGTGGAGAGGCCCAAGCGACTGTTTACCAAAAACACAGGACTCTGCAGAAGCCGCAAGGCGACGTATAGGGTCTGACGCCTGCCCGGTGCCGGAAGGTCACGCGGAGGAGTTAGCGCATCGCGCGAAGCCCCGAAGCCAAGCCCCGGTAAACGGCGGCCGTAACTATAACGGTCCTAAGGTAGCGAAATTCCTTGTCGG
This sequence comes from Collinsella sp. AF04-24, assembly GCF_003465685.1. Lineage (NCBI taxonomy): Bacteria > Bacillati > Actinomycetota > Coriobacteriia > Coriobacteriales > Coriobacteriaceae > Collinsella > Collinsella sp. AF04-24. The sequence continues at coordinate 39,840 of NZ_QSBK01000020.1, read as the reverse complement.
GTAAGTTCCGACCTGCACGAAAGGCGCAACGACTTGGGCGCTGTCTCGACCATGGACCCGGTGAAATTGCACTGGTCGTGAAGATGCGACTTACCCGCGGAAGGACGGAGAGACCCCGTGAACCTTCACTGCAGCTTGGCATTGGCCGCTGGTCCCGCGTGTAGAGGATAGGCAGGAGGCATCGATCCGGAGGCGCCAGCCCCCGGGGAGCCGCCCTTGGAATACTGCCCTCGCGCGACCGGCGTCCTAACCCGAGGCCGTCAACCGGCTCGGGGACCGTGCCAGGCGGGCAGTTTGACTGGGGCGGTCGCCTCCTAAAGGGTAACGGAGGCGCGCGAAGGTCCGCTCGGGACGGTCGGCAACCGTCCTTTTGAATGCAAGAGTACAAGCGGGCTTGACTGCGAGGCCCACAAGCCGAGCAGGTGCGAAAGCAGGCTCTAGTGATCCGGCGGCCCCGAGTGGGTGGGCCGTCGCTCAACGGATAAAAGGTACTCCGGGGATAACAGGCTGATCTTGCCCAAGAGTCCACATCGACGGCAAGGTTTGGCACCTCGATGTCGGCTCATCGCATCCTGGGGCTGGAGCAGGTCCCAAGGGTACGGCTGTTCGCCGTTTAAAGCGGTACGCGAGCTGGGTTCAGAACGTCGTGAGACAGTTCGGTCCCTATCCTCCGTGGGCGCAGGAGAATCGATGGAGGCTGCCCCCAGTACGAGAGGACCGGGGTGGACGCACCTCCGGTGAACCGGTTGTCGACCAACGGCACGGCCGGGTAGCCGCGTGCGGCGCGGATAACCGCTGAAGGCATCTAAGCGGGAAGCCGTTCCAGGGATTAGTTCTCCTTCCGGTAAGGGCCCAGGTAGACTACCTGGTCGATAGACGGCAGGTGCAAGGACGGCGACGTCCTCAGCCGAGCCGCACTAATCGCCCGAGCTCTTCCGGAACCGCACCTCGCGGCCCGCGGGACATGCGCTCATGCGCGGTCCGGGCACGAGGATGCCCCCGAGTCAGACCTTTCCTATACGCCATGCGGCCCCCAGGGCACGTGTATGCGATACCGGACACCGTAACGGTGGGCGCCGCCCACCGGTCAGCGGCCAGAGCATGGGGGGCACGCCCGGTCCCGTTCCGAACCCGGAAGCTAAGCCCCATCGCGCCGAGAGTACTGCGGGGCCAGCCCGTGGGAGGCCAGGGCGCCGCTGACCGGTGGACGGCACCGAGCCGTCGGATGACTTGAAGAAGGGGGAGGCCTCGCGGCCTCCCCCTTTTTTGCGTTTACGGGGTGTAAATGACTCAATTACACCAGACGATCTTGTTGTTTTTGGTATTGAGCCTTTATTTAAAGAAATTAAATCGTATAACAAGGGCAACTGCTATGGCCGCAATGATCAAAAGCAGAATTGTCAGCTGATGCTGCTTGCGTCGTTTACTTGACGAAACGAAGATTGATTTTCCCTGTTTTGGCGTTTCGAGATAGCGAGCCGAATGCGTCAAGGTTTGCTTGGGTCGAGGCCCTCTTTGTTGATGAGCGGCGGATGCTTTCATCGGCTCATCGCTAGCTGCGCTGTTTTTAGATAATGGTGCGTCTTTCAGATATACAGGGTCTCCCGAGGCAACGCCCATATGTTTACGTCCCGTTTGGGCATCCTCGAGCGTTTGATATCGATTTCTCGTCACATAATCGGGCTCAGGATCATTAATGGGCTCTTGCGAGATGTGGGGGCGATGGAACCGTGGCGGCTGCGTAGAAGTATCTTCGCCCTGCGTCGGCATAAACATATTGTTCTGGTTTTGGTCGTCCATGATGCCCTTTAGCTCGTTACCAACAACGTGTACGCGCTCATTGTAAGCCCCTTGTTATTTGTAGCTGCGAACATACTTCTTATTTAAGCTCTGGTTCAAAGAACCTTAACCTTACTAAGACCTGAGTCATACACACTTAGATATGCTTATAGTACTGGACTCAAAAAACTTTATAGTCGATGTATATATGAGCACTGGGTGGGCATATATAAGAGCGTCAAAAGAAGTCCCAGTCACCTAGAAGATGACTCGGCAGTCCTTAAAAGGAGTGGTAAACATGGCAAGCATGGTTCCTTATCGTTCGGTTTTTGGCGTTCGTCCTTCTGCTAGCTCGCTGTTCGATTTGTTTGATGATATGACCGATCTTGCAAACAACTCGATTGCTTCCAAGGCGTTCCCCGTTGATGTCGAGGACAAGGGCGATGGTTATGAGGTCAAGGCCTATCTGACCGGCGTCGCTAAGGATGATATCGACGTTGAGCTTAACGAGGGTCGCCTGTCGATTAGCGTGAACGTTGTGGAGGACGAGGAGAACGAGGGCAAGAACTTCCTGCAGAAGGAGTTTAGCTCGTACAGCGCGACGCGCGGCGTGTATCTGAAGGACGCTTCGAGCGAGGGCCTTTCGGCTAAGTATGCTGACGGCATCCTGACCGTTACGGTTCCCAAGATTGTCGAGAAGAAGAACGTTACGAAGATCTCCATCGACTAACGATGGCTCTGCTTCAATCGAGAGTATGAGTTAAGGGGGGCTGGGAAGTGATTCCCAGCCCCCCTTTGTTGTCTTGAGGGGCTATTGAATGGTTGTCGGTTGATACTGGCTTGCAGGGCGTATCGAGAGCTTCCGTGGCCCTTGAAGACGGGTGGCAGAACTGCCGAGTTCATCATCGAGACTTGCATCAAGCGCGTTGGCATAGCTTTTGACGGTAAGGCTTGGACGATTATTGTCCTGGCTGATGTGCATGGCGATGAGTTGTTCGGTGCGATCGGTAACAAGTTCGCGCGCGGCTTCGGCGGCCTGGTTGTTGGAGAGGTGCCCCTTTGTGGACAGGATGCGCTCCTGAAGAAAGCGGGGGTACGCTCCTTCGCGCAACATAGTTACATCGTGGTTACTTTCGAGCGCGAGAACTCGACAGTCTTTGAGGATGCCTATGGCCTTGCTCGATAACTCTCCGGTGTCGGTGGCAAACCCAATGGAATCATCGAGAGCATTAAATCGATAGCCGACAGGATTGATGACATCGTGCGATGTTGAGTAGGTTTGCACGTGGATGCCGGCAATGGGGAGCGTGTCGCCGGGGTCAAATTCCTCTACGGGCAGGCGCGCGAGGTTTTCTTTGCATGAAAGGGTGTCCCTGCTGGCAAAGAGGGGACCATGCCAGTGCTTGCACCATACATCGAGCCCCTTGATATGGTCACCATGCTCATGGGTGATTACAAGAGCGGCGACGTCGTCTGCCGAGAGGCCAAGCTCCGCCATGCGTTTAAGTGTCTCGCGGCGGGACAGGCCGTTGTCGATCATGATGAGCCCCTGAGGTCCCTCGACGAGTGCGCAGTTGCCTTTTGAGCCGCTGCCGAGGATATGAAGGTGCAGGCGAGACATAAGATTCCAAAGGATACAATGAGTGCGGACGAATAGAGGAGGAAGCGAATGCCAACGGTATCTCAGCACTATGGACATCATGCCGCGCCGAGGACGGATAAGAGCGCCCTGGCAACGCGGCAGGCCGCTGCCCCCGTAGTGCTTATGGTATCAGGCGGTGCGGACTCGACGGCGCTGCTCCTTATGGCTTGCACATCAAAGCTGGATATCCAGGACGGGCGCGGCGTCGCTCCCATTGCGCGCGAGCGATTGCACGTGCTGCATGTAAACCATCATCTGCGCGGGGAGGCATCCGATGGCGACGAGGCCTTTGTACGTGACCTGTGCGCACAATACGGTTTGCCGCTGTGTGTTGAGCATGCCTATTTTGATGACGAATCGGGCAATATCGAGGCTGCGGCTCGCGAGGTGCGCTATGCCGCGGCACGGAGATACGTTCGCGAACTTTGTGCCGAATCGGGCGCACCGCGGACGGCGGCTCGTATCTGTACCGCGCATACTTCGTCGGACCGCGCGGAAACATTTTTGATGAATGCCATTAAAGGGTCGGGTCCCGCGGGTCTATCGAGCATTCCGCGCCGTCGGAACATTGTGGTTCGCCCCTTGCTCGACCTCACGCACGATGAACTCGTGGGCTATCTGCAGGTGCACGGTCAGCCATGGCGGGAAGATGAAAGCAACGAGGACGTTTCGTACCTGCGCAACTATGTACGCCATCGGGTGATGCCGGTGGTGGCACGGCGCAACGCGAGCGTCTGTAAGACGATTGGCGCCGCTTGCGAAATTCTGGGCGACGAAGACGCCTTTCTTTCCCAGCTTTCGGCACAGGCGTTTCGAAGCTGCCTGCGCAAGGAAGCGGCGGGCGCACTGGTGCTCGATGCGCGCCGTCTTGCCGCCGCTGAGGTTGTGATTGCACGGCGTATCGTGCGGTTGGCGATTAAGCGCATCGATCCCGACGCGCGACCGGAGATGCGGCACGTGGAGCGCGTGCTCGCCTGCGTCGCTGCGGGCTCGGGCTCGGTTACGCTTCCTGCGGGAATTGATGCCCGTGTGGAGTTTGGCATGCTGGCGTTCAAGGCCCCGGCGGCGCGCGAGGGTTTAGTGGCCGATTGGATCTCCGTTCCCGGTTGTCTGCCGCTGGGGGCGGGGCATATGCTGACAGCGGAGCCGATGGCTGTGGAGCCGGGGTGCGATATCGTGCACCGTGCCCGCGAGCTTGCTGCTGCCGGAAAGGTTGCGGCCTTGGTGGATGCGGCGGCCCTGGGGTTTGCCGACCGCGATGGCGAGCGGATGTTAGCCGGCTCGCGCGGGGAGATCCCCACCGAGGCACGATCGGCGCGCCTGTGGGTGGATAGCCCTGTGCCGGGAGACGTGATGTGCCCGTTGGGGATGAACGGCCGAAGCAAGAAAGTGTCAGACCTGTTAAACGAGGCGCGCATTCCTGTTTCAGACCGCTCTGGCGTACCCGTGGTAAGAACGGCTCCGGGAGGTGCCGTAGTATGGGTCGCGGGCGTTCGCGCGGACGAGCGTTTTAAATGCACGGCCGCAACGCGCGTGGCATATCTGCTTCGTGTGGTCGATGCGGAATAGCGCTTCGCGCCAGCTATTCTGTGCGACGTTGACGGTATTCCCGCGCTGATGGCGCACGTGCTGGTAAATATACCCCGTGCGCTGCTAGAATGTGTAGTTCGCGTCCATGCGGCGGTGCGTGGGCGATAAGCACAAGAAAGGGTTGTCATGGCTTCTCAACATCCGGATATCGAGAAGGTTCTGTTTACGCAGGAGGATATCGACGGTATCGTCTCTCGCCTAGGCGAGCAGATTACTCGCGACTACGCGGGTAAGGATCTGGTGCTGATTGCGGTCCTGCGCGGCGCCGTGGTCTTTATGGGCGACCTGATGCGCAAGATCGAGCTGCCGACCAACATCGATTTCATGGCTGTTTCGAGCTATGGCGACGGTGTGAAGTCTTCGGGCATAGTGCGTATCATTAAGGACCTGGATATCGACATCCGTGGTCGCGACGTGCTGATTGTCGAGGACATTCTGGACTCGGGCCTGACCCTCAAGTACCTGATGAAGAATCTCGAGAGCCGTAAGCCCGCCTCGCTGGAGGTCGCTGCCTTCCTGTGGAAGGACGTTGAGGACCGCGTCTCGGCCGTCACGCCCAAGTATGTTGGAACCCATTGCCCCGATGCCTTTGTGGTGGGCTACGGCCTCGACTATGCCGAGCGCTATCGCAACCTTCCGTATCTGGGCATTTTGAAACCGGAGGTTTATTCGTAAGATGCCCGACGACCGTAACGACAACAATTCCCAGACTCCCCGGGACCCAAAGATCCCGGGGATGCCCGGAGGCAAGAAGCCCACGCGTACGGGCTGGCTGTATTTTCTTTTGGCTTGCGCGCTCCTGGGTTACGCCTTCTTTAACATGGGCTCCGGCTTTGCCAACTCCAGCAATACCGTAAAGCTCGCGACGAGTGAGATGGGTCAGCGCCATCAAGCAGGATCGCGTCGAAGATCTGACCTATACGGTTCAGGACGGAAGCGTGACGGGTCATTACTGGAAGACGAAAAAGGACAAGGGCGACACGAGCGAGCTCAAGAGCTTTTCCTCGACCTATGTCGGTTCCGATTCGCTTGCCGAGCTCATGGCGGAGCACCCCGATACCAAGTACATCGTCAACACCAACGATCCCGATTTTTGGGGCGACTTGGCGATGAGTGTGCTTCCGACGATTGCCCTGATCGCCATCATGTTCTACTTTATGCGCCAGATGATGGGCGCCAATAATAGGAACATGCAGTTTGGCAAGACCAACGCCAAGACCAACGAGGCCACGCGCCCCAAGGTCAAGTTCGAGGACGTTGCCGGCGTGGACGAGGCAGTCGAAGAGCTCGAGGAGATCCGCGACTTTTTGAGCGATCCGGACCGCTATCGCAAGCTGGGTGCCAAGATTCCGCGCGGCGTGTTGCTGGTGGGCCCTCCGGGTACCGGTAAAACCCTGCTGGCCAAGGCCGTTGCCGGCGAGGCGGGCGTGCCGTTCTTTAGTATCTCGGGCTCTGACTTTGTCGAGATGTTCGTGGGTGTTGGCGCCAGCCGCGTGCGCGACCTTTTTAAGGAGGCCAAGTCTCAGGCTCCGTCGATCATCTTTATTGACGAGATCGATGCCGTGGGACGTCAGCGTGGAGCCGGTTTGGGCGGAGGCCACGACGAGCGCGAGCAGACGCTCAACCAGCTGCTGGTCGAGATGGACGGTTTTGAGGAAAGCGAGTCGGTCATCCTGATCGCCGCGACCAACCGCCCCGATATTTTGGACCCGGCGCTGCTGCGCCCCGGCCGTTTTGACCGTCAGGTTACGGTCGACCGTCCGGACGTGAAGGGCCGCGAGCAGATCTTGCGCGTGCATGCCGAGAACAAGCCGATGGACGAGGACGTTAAGTTTGAGAAGCTCGCCCAGATGACCGTTGGCTTTACCGGCGCCGATCTGGCGAACCTGCTCAATGAGTCTGCGCTTTTGGCTGCTCGCCGCCATCGTTCCGTGATCTCGATGGACGAGGTCGAGGAGTCGATGGAGCGCGTGATTGCCGGACCGCAGCGCAAGGGTCGCGTGATGACCGAAGCCGAGCGCACCACGATTGCCTACCACGAGAGCGGTCATGCCCTGGTGGGTCATATCCTGGAGCACTCCGATCCGGTTCACAAGATTTCGATTGTCAGCCGTGGCCAGGCTCTGGGCTACACACTGCAGCTTCCGCAGGAGGATCACTTCCTCAAGACCAAGAACGAGATGCTCGATGAGCTTGCCGTGTTCTTGGGCGGTCGCGTTGCTGAGGAGCTCATGTGCGACGACATCACGTCGGGCGCGAGCAACGACCTGGAGCGCGCGACCAAGATGGCGCGCGAGATGGTCACGCGTCTGGGCATGAGCGAGGAACTGGGCACGCAGGTGTTTGGCGAGGCGCAGCATCAGGTGTTCCTGGGCCGCGATTACGCCGATCACCAGGATTATTCCGAGGAGACGGCGCGCCGCATCGATATCGAGGTTCAGCGCATCATGCGCGAAGCCCATCGCCGTGCGGTCGAGATTTTGGATGCCCGTCGCGATCAGCTCGATCTGATGGCGAAGGTGCTGCTTGAGCGCGAGACCGTCGAAGGCGACGCCGTGAACGCCCTGCTCGACAACGAGTGGGATGCTTACCTTGAGCGCGAGGGCGATATCCTGGCGGCCAAGGAGGAGCGCAACGCCAAGGCGGCCGGCATGCCGACCAAGAAGTGCTCGCCTCGCATGAGCGAGGAGGAGCTGGCGGCTGATGCTGCGGCCTTTGCGCAGGCGGCCATGCGGGAGGATGCCGAAGCCGCATCCGATGATGCCGGTGATGGCAATGCTGTCAACGCTGACGGCAACACCGACGCCGACAAATAGTTCTTGTAGCGAAAGCCTCTGCGGGGAAACCTGTGGAGGCTTTTTCTTTTGAGCGATATGTTGATTGGGGACAGACTTAAATGAGCGTTTTCACGCATTTAAGTCTGTCCCCAATCAACATTGTGGCGCTCTAGTTGGCTAAAGCGTACAATAGCGCCTATGCGAAAGGGGAACAGATGATCAACGAAACTATGTATGCTCGCGGTGCGGAAAGCTCCATCATCCGTGAGATTTTTAGCTATGGCCTTGAGCGCAAGGCACAGATCGGTGCGGAAAACGTATTCGATTTTTCGCTGGGCAACCCGAGTGTTCCGGCGCCCGCTGCTGTTGCTGAGTCCATTAAGAAGGCATTGGAGCTGCCGAGCGACCAGCTGCATGGATACACGCCTGCGCCGGGTCTGCCGCAATGTCGAGCGGCCGTCGCCGACTCGCTCAACCGTCGCTTTGGCACGAGCTATGAGGGCAAGGACGTCTTTATGACGGTGGGTGCCGCGGCTTCGCTCACCTGCACGCTCAACGCCGTTACGAACCCGGGCGATGAGGTTGTTGTTATCGCCCCGTACTTTCCGGAGTATCGCGTGTGGATTGAGAAGGCCGGCTGCACGTGTGTTGAGGCGCTCGCCGATGAAGATACGTTCCAGCTGAGCGTGAGTAACGTGCTCAAGGCGATTACCGATAAGACGGCTGCCGTCATCATCGACTCGCCCAACAATCCGACCGGTGCCGTATATACACGCGACACGCTGACGCGACTGGCCAATGTTCTGCGCGAGGCCAACGCTCAGCGCGATCCCGAGAATCCGATTATGCTCATCTCTGATGAGCCGTATCGCGAGATTGTCTATGGCGCCGAGGTGCCTTGGGTGCCTTCGATCTACGAGCACACCATCGTGTGCTACTCGTATTCCAAGTCGCTTTCGCTACCGGGCGAGCGCGTCGGGTGGATCCTGGTTCCCAATACGAATCCTCAGGCAGCTCGTCTAATGCCCGCCGTTGCCGGTGCCGCCCGTACGCTGGGCTTCGTGTGTGCACCGGCGCTCTTCCAGCGTGTAATCATCGACTGCATTGATGAACCGAGCGATGTCGAGGCCTATGCTCGCAACCGCACCGCGCTTACCGATGCACTAGCGGAGTACGGCTACACCTATGTTGAGCCGGATGGCGCGTTCTACCTATGGGTGAAAGCGCTGGAGTCCGATGCGAATGCGTTCTGTGAGCGCGCGAAGAAGCATGAGCTGCTCGCGGTGCCTTCGGATAGCTTTGGCATGCCGGGCTGGTTCCGCCTGGGCTACTGCGTGAGCTATGAGACAATCGTCAACTCTCTGCCTGCCTGGAAGCAGCTGGCCGACGAATATCGTCGAAAGTAAAGCGCTCTGCTTACAATGTTTTACGTGAAACGGGGTTTGGTTTTAAGCCAGACCCCGTTGTCTATGCCGTTGTGTGATTGGGATGAAGCAGTTTTACGACTGCCGAAAGCTATGCGTACAATGAATATACGCGACGGCCATACTGGACAAGGAGACCCGATGCCCTACCTTCTTTCTTGTGATATTCATACTCATACGATGTTCTCTGCGCATGCGTACTCAACCATCGAGGAGAACATCTATTGGGCGGCGGAGCGCGGCCTTCAGGTGCTCGGTTCCGCCGATCATTTAAGCTCGATGGTTACGCCTTGTCCCAATGACCTGCGCAGTTTCCAATTCTTTATTAACCAGGATATCTGGCCGCGCATTTGGAGCGGCGTGCTGGTGCTGCGTGGTGCCGAGGCTGATATCGTTTCGCTGGACGGCAGCTTGTTTGGCGAAGACATTCCCGTTTCGCTCGATATCGCCGGCGATTCGTATAGTCGTGAGCATTCGCTGTTCGATTTGGTGACGCGTAATTTGGATTATTTGGTGGCAAGCGTGCATAACCCGCAGTTTGCCGAAGGCGCGACGCTCGCCCAAACGACCCAGATGTACATCAATGCCCTGGAGCACCCCAAGGTGTTCATGCTTGGGCATGCGGGTCGTTCGGGCGTGCCGTTCGATATCGATGAGGTGCTGTTGGCGGCCAAGGCCAAGCACAAGATCATCGAGATCAACAACCATAGTCTTGAACACGGTGTCGACACTGAGCATTGGGCCGTATGCCGCAAGATCGCCGAGCGCTGCGCCGAGCTGGGCGTGGGTATTGGCGTGTCGACCGATGCCCACATTGGCATGGCCATTGGCAAGCTCGATCACGCGCGCAAGATGCTCGACGAGATTCACTTCCCGCTGGATTTGATCGTGACGCGCGACCGCGAGACGCTGCTGCGCGAGATGGCGGCAGCCGGCGTGTGTGACCTGCGCAAGGGGATGTAGCGGGCTCATATAGCCAACGAAAGGGGGGCGGTCCAGACGGGCCGCCCCCTTTCTTGTCCCAAAAATCGACCGGGGTGGGTTAGCGGCGCTCGAGGATCGCTACGGTTTCGGTGTGGTCGGTATGGGGGAACATGTCGACCGGCGTGATCTTGAGCAGGCGATAGCCTCCGTCGAGGAGCTGGTGCAGGTCGCGCTCTTGGGTCACGGGGTTGCAGCTGATGTAGGTGATGCGGCGTGGCTTGAGCGCGCAAGCGGCTTCGAGGAACTCGGGTGTGGATCCGGCGCGCGGTGGGTCGATGGAGAGAACGTCAACACGCTCGTTGTTATCGGCGGCGTCCAGGATGTAACCGGTGGCGTCGTCGGCCATAAACCAAGCGCTGCGGGTAAGGCCGTTGAGCTCGGCATTGCGACGTGCGTCGGCAATGCCCGCGGGGTTTCGCTCCACGCCGAGCAGCATAATGCCGACGCCCCTGTCCTGGGCATCCTTCGCGGCGCAAAGGCCGATGGTGCCGCTGCCGCAGTAGGCATCCATAAGCACGTCGCCCTGGCGCAAATCCATGCCTTCGATAGCGAACTGGTAGAGCAGCTCGGTCTGCTGCGGATTGGTCTGATAGAAAGCGGTAGGGGAGATGTCGAACTCACAGCCGAGTAGCTGGTCGCGCATGCACTCAGCGCCATATACGATACGGGTTTCCTCGCCCAGGATGGCGTTGCCAGGGCGTCCGTTGATATTTTGGGCAACGGTGACGATACGCGGATCGAGTGCGGCGACGGCCTCAAAAAACTCCTGCGCATGCGGTAAGTCACGCTGGGCGGTCACGAGCGTAACCATGACCTGGTCGGTACGCCAGCCGCGGCGGACTACGGCATGGCGAAGCAAACCAAGATGTTTGTCCTCATTAAACGCGGGAATATGCAGCCGCTCAGCTTCGCGTGCGATGCCGTTGAGAATCTGGCGCGCACCGGGGGCCTCGACAGGGCACTCGGGTACGGCAACGATCTTGTGCGTGCCGCGCTCAAAGAAACCGCAACGGACAGCACCCTCCTTACCGGGAGCAAAGGGGGTGGCAGCCTTATGACGAAAGCTACGCGGCGCAGGATATTTACCCGGGTCGCCCAGGGTAACACCCATACCGCGAATGGGATCAACGGCAATACCCTCGCGCTCGCAGAGCTCAGCAAACAGCTCTTCCATAGCAGCCTGCTTGGCCGCCAGCTGCTTCTTATAAGGACGATTGAGCGCCGTGCATCCACCACAAGCCCGCATGATGGAACAAGGCGACTTGGGATCCACGGCCTTTCGCGCAGGCGAAACCGAATCACTATGTGGGCGCTTGGTGCGAGTCTGAGATGCCTTGTCCTCGCTCCGGCGAGAGCCGGAACGCTTGGCCTTGGCCTTGCCCTTGGTCGATTTACCCTTCGCAACCTGAGACGACTTGGATTTCTTAGAAGTTTTTTTTTCCTCCGACCCCTCAGCCGCCTCAATCAAAGCACGACGAGCCTTACGCTCCGCACGAGATTCTGCCATCAATAACCCCACTAATTCATGAATTAAAGCTGCAAGTATTGTACCGTGCCAAGCCAGCAGACGATATACAAGCGGTTTAATCGTGTCAGTGATAAGTCCAACGACGTTTGCCCGGCGTGGGCGGGGAGCGGCGCGTAATTAAGTTTATCGCGAGTTCCGCACGCAAAGGAAAGCACTTAATGTGCTTTCCGTCTTGCGCAGGACTGTAGAGCAGGAAACTTAATTACGCGCCGCTCCCCGCCCACGCCGGGCAAACCCTCCCTTGTACTCTATCAAGGTAAAGTGTATGATTCTGAACGTTACATGACTCACTTTACTTAACTAAAGTGCCACCAAGGGGGAATACCATGAATACCGATATGTCTCGTCGTCAGTTTGTTGGCCTAGCCGGCTCGTTTGCCACGGTGCTTGGCCTTGGTCTTGTCGGCTGCGGCGGTGGTTCCGGCAAGGGCTCCGCTGCTGGCTCTGCCGCGGCCAAGGACGTGAAGGGCGCTGCGGAGTCCAAGAAGCTCGTGGTGGGCTTTGATAAGTCCTATCCTCCGTACGGCTTTGTGGGCGACGACGGCGAGTACACTGGTTTCGACCTCGATCTTGCCAAGGCCGTTGCAGACAAGCAGGGCTGGGAGGTCAAATACGAGGCCATCGATTGGGATGCCAAGGACACGCTGCTCAACTCGGGTGCCATCAACTGCATCTGGAACGGCTTTACCATGGAGGGCCGCGAGGACGACTACACGTTCTCCGAGCCGTACATGCTCAATGAGCAGGTGCTGGTGGTCAAGAAGGATGCGGGCATCAAGAGCTGGGACGATCTTGCCGGCAAGACCGTGATTACCCAGACTGATTCCGCCGCTCAGGACGTGCTCGAGGGTGACCAGAAGGATCTGGCGGCGACGTTTGCCACGCTCGATACCATCGGTGAGTACAACACGGCGTTTATGCAGCTCGAGAGCGGCGCGGTCGATGCCGTGGCTTGCGACCTTTCGATTGCCCAGTATCAGCTTGCCGCCAAGCCCGATGCCTATACGCAGCTCGACAAGCCGCTGTCCAGCGAGCACTACGCCGTCGGCTTTAAGAAGGGCGACACCAAGTCGGCCGACGCCGTGACCGAGTCGCTCAAGGCGCTCTACGAGGACGGCACGGTCAAGGACCTGTGCGACAAGTATTCAAGCTATGGTCTTTCCTTCGACAACTGGGTGCTCAAATAGCGGCTTTCCCAGGCACCCGATTTTGCCGTTCAAACCGTCGCTTGCGTACATTTAGTACGCGGCGCTCCTCTTTCACGGCAAACTCGGGCACCTGGAAAACCCGCTTTAGCATTGGGTTCGCTGTTCCGTTACTGTGAAAGAGAGCTTGGGTTGTCTATTCAGGTCATGATGCAGATGCTTGGCCAGGGATTCTTGGTCAGCTTGCAGCTGTTTGTGCTGACGCTGTTGGGGTCGATTCCGCTGGGAATTCCCGTGGCGTTTATGCGCATGAGCAAAATTGCGCCGCTTCGCTGGATCGCGCGCATCTATATTTCGGTGATGCGCGGCACGCCGCTCATGCTACAGATGTTTGCCATCTACTTTGCCCCGTACTACGTGTTCGGCATCTCGCTCACGCCCGATTCCAAATGGACGGCATGCGTCGTGGCGTTCTTCATCAACTACGCCGGCTACTTTGCCGAGATCTATCGCTCGGGCTTGCAGTCCATTCCGCGCGGTCAATACGAGGCAGCCGAGGTGCTGGGCTATTCGCGCATGCAGACGTTTCTGTATATCGTGATGCCGCAGGTCGCCAAGCGTATTCTGCCGGCGATGGGCAACGAGATCATCACGCTGGTTAAGGACACGTCGCTGGCGTTTGCCATTGGCGTGGGTGAGATGTTCTCGACCGCCAAGGCGCTGGTTGCCTCGCAGGTGAGCATGGTGCCGTTTGCGATTGCGGCGCTGATCTACTGGGTCTTTAACTTTGTGGTCGAGATGCTGTTGGGCGCCGCCGAGAAAAAATTGGATTACTACCATGACTAATTCGGTAATGAATATAACGAGCGCGCGCAAGGCGTTTGGTGGCAATGAGGTGCTCAAAGATATTTCGCTCGAGGTCAAGCGCGGCGAGGTCGTGGCGATTATCGGGCCTTCGGGCGGCGGTAAGTCCACACTGCTGCGCTGCGCCACGCTGCTCGAGACGCTCGATGGTGGCTCGCTCTCGTTTGGCGACCTTGCGGTTGCGACGGATGCGGGATCGGGTGCGGTCTATGCGAAGGGAGATGTTCCCAAGCAAGCGCGTTCGCGTTTTGGTCTGGTGTTCCAGAACTACAATCTGTTCCCGCACTATACCGTGATGAAAAATATCACCGATGCGCCGATTCGCGTGCTTAAGCGTCCGCGCGAGCAGGCGGAAGCCCGCGCTCACGAGCTGATTGCGCAAATGGGGCTGACGGGCAACGAGAACAAGGTGCCGTGTGAGCTTTCGGGCGGTCAGCAGCAGCGCGTGAGTATTGCCCGCGCCCTGGCGCTCGATCCGGAAATCTTATTCTTTGACGAGCCGACCTCGGCGCTCGACCCCGAACTGACGGCCGAGGTGCTGCGTGTCATTAAGGACCTGGCGGCGCAGAATATGACGATGGTGATCGTGACCCACGCGATGCAATTTGCGCGCGATGTTGCCGACCGCGTGGTCTTTATGGACGGTGGTCGTATTGCCGAGGAGGGTCCTGCCGAGCAGGTCATCGACCATCCGCGCGAGCAGCGTACCCGCGAGTTCTTGAGCCGTATCGAGGGATAGGCTCAGCTATCTACTCAACTATTAATTGAGGCGAAGTCGCCGCAGGTCTTACCGTCTGTGGCGGCTTTTTGTTTGCATCGACGGGGTTCAATAATCGCCTCACAAGCTTGTCTCTTCCTCTCGCCGCCTGTATTCATACGTGCGCCGAAAGGTATGCATGGACAGCCGCCCGTGAGGGTAGGGTGGTGGCATAGGACATTTGGAGGGTGAGTCGGCTCGGCTGCCGACCATGCTGCTCCCGGGACGGCACCGACCGCGAACCCTCCCCGTTGGCGTCGCGCATTGCGCGCGGCCCTGCAAGGAGGTCATCATGGGTGCTCCCAAGACCGGTAACGTAAGGAACGTGGTGCTCGTAGGCCAAGGCGGGGTGGGCAAGACTTCACTCGCCGAGGCCATTCTCCACCTTTCCGGTAAGACCGCCCGTCTGGGCGGCCACGACGGCACCAAGCCTACGCTCGACTATGACCCCGAAGAGGTCAAGCGTGCATTCTCCATCTCGACGACCATCGCGCCGATCGACTGGAAGGGCGCGCGCATCAATGTGCTCGATGCCCCGTGCTACCCCGATTTTATCGGCGACGCCTTTGCCGCGATGAGCGTCTGCGAGACGGCTCTGTTTGTGGTTGACGCCGAGGCCGGCCCGCAGCCTACGACGGTTAAGCTCTGGTATGCCGCCGAGGACCTGCGTCTGGCACGTGCGGTATTCGTAAACCGCCTGTCGCGCTCCGAGGCCAGCTTTGCGACCACAATGGACCTGCTGCAGGAGCGCTTTGGCACGCGCCTGGGCGCCGTGACCCTTCCCTGGGGCGAGGGCGAGGACTTTGACGGCATCATCGACCTGGTGCGCATGAAGGCGCGCCATTGCAACGGCATCGAAGCCGTTGAGTCGGAGATTCCCGAGGAGTATCGTGCCCAGGCCGAGGAGGCCCATGACCATCTGTGCGAGTTGGTGGCCGAGGCCGACGATGAGCTGATGATGAAGTACCTGGAAGGCGAGGAGACGCTGACGCAGGAGGAGCTTGAAGGCCTGCTGTCGAAGGCGATCGCCGAGCGCATCTTTGTGCCGGTCTTTGCGGGCGATTGCATTAAGGAGCAGGGCGTCAACTCGCTGATGGACGACATTGCCACGTACTTCCCGGCGCCGACCGACTACGGCGAGATGCCGCTTATCGACGGCGATTCGCTTAAGATCTCGAGTGACGATGATCGTCCGGTGGCGTTTGTGTTTAAGACGCTGGCCGATCCGCAGCAGGGTCGCATCAGCTTTATCAAGGTGCTGACGGGCACGCTTGAGCCGGGCCTTGAGCTGATCAACGCGCGTACCCGCAAGAGCGATCGTCTGGCTCACCTGTATGTGATGTGCGGCCGCGATATGACCGAGGTCGGTCACGCCTATGCCGGCGACATTATCGTGGCGCCCAAGTTGGCGGCCGAGACGGGTGACACGCTCTCCATTACCGGCAAGGTCGAGGCTGCGGCGTTTAAGTTCCCCAACTCGCAGTATCGCATCGCTATTGAGGCCGAGAACCGCGGCGACGAGGAGAAGCTCTACACGTTTATCGAGAAGGCCTGCAAGGCAGACCCGACCATGAGCATCGACCGCGACGAGGAGACTGGCCAGACCATTATCTCCGCCGTTGGCGAGGCGCAGGTTTCGGTGCTGCTCAACCGTCTGGAGGATCGCGCCAAGGTTGCTGCCAAGAGTGTGCCGATCCGCATTCCGTATCGCGAGACCATTCGCCGTACGGCAAGTGCCCAGGGCCGCCATAAGAAGCAGACCGGCGGCGCCGGTCAGTACGGCGACTGCTGGCTGCGCGTGGAGCCGCTCATTGGGCCCGACGGCACGAGCGATGGCTATGAGTTTGTGGACGAGGTCGTGGGCGGCCGCATTCCGCGCTCGCTGATTCCCGCCGTGGACAAGGGCGTCCAGGAGACCATGAAGGACGGCATCATTGCCGGCTATCCGCTCACGGGCATTCGCGTGGCTGTGTACGACGGCTCGTATCACAGCGTCGACTCCAACGAGATGGCGTTCCGCGCGGCGGCTCGCATCGGCCTGCGCAAGGCATGCGCCGATGCCGACCCGGTGGTGCTGGAGCCCATCGAGGAAATCACGGTGACAATCCCCGAGAGCTACGCCGGTGCCGTGATGGGTGACATCTCGGCCTCGCGCGGTCGCGTGACGGGCATGGAGACCGATGAGCGCGGCGATACCGTGGTCATTGCCCAGGCCCCGTTGGCCGAGCTGACGGATTACTCGACGCGCCTGCGCTCTATTACGCGCGGCACGGGCGACTTTACCATGAAGCCCGCTGGCTACGAGCAGGTGCCCTATGACGTTCAGGCCAAGCTGGTCGAGCGCTATGAGGAGGGCCGCGCTAAGTAACGTGTGGCTTTGTCTGCGCCACGCATGTCGATGCAAGGGCCGCTCTGGGTGATCCGGAGCGGCCCTTTTTGATCCCTGGGGGATTGCAAATCGGTTCTTGTCGTGGCTCGGGGCTAATCCCCCGAGGCCTGGTTGCGGCCGGTGGCGTAGTCGATTTGCACATGCGGTTGCAGGTTGTAGCAGTACACGTGGAAGCACAACGTCTTGCCGTGATCCTCGACCGACTGCGCCTCGAGGCGGACACCGCGGCAGACGAGTTCCTCTTCGTTATACATGGGCGTGACGCGGTAGAGCACATGGTTGCCCGTGTCGCGGATGTAGCCGAGAATCTGCTCCTCAAACGGCAGCATGCCCGTTTCGTTGAGATAGCGCGTGCCGGTGAGGAGATTTTTGCGGTTGGCGTTTTCGCCGCAGAGCGACCAGGCGATGAGGTGGCAGCGGTTGTAGAGGCTCTGGCCCGGAATAAAGTCGTAGCGCTGCTGGTGCCAACCGGCAGGATGGATACGCGAGATATCGCCGCGCTCGCCTTGACCGAGTGATTCGGGGCCCACGCAGGCGAGTGCTTTGCGGGTGCGGCCCAGGCTGTCGAGCTTGGAGAACTTCTTAAAGCAGCCCTCTTCGGTGGCGCGCTCGTATTCATCGAGCGTGAATGACGGTGTGCCGAGCGGGTGCGTGCTGTCGGCGCGAAGGGCAACGTAGGGGTTGCCGGCGTAGTCGGGAATGCTGCTGAGATAAACACCGCGGGCGCGGTTGAGGTCGGGGTTTTCAACCTCGTCGATGGGGGTGGCGGCGCTGTCCTCGGCAACGTTGCCGTTGTTGTTGGTCGTGGCGGATTCGGAGCCATCGCCAGAGTCCTGGCCGTTTTGAGGGCCCGGGGAGCTCGCCGTTCCCGATTCGAGCCGAGCGACCAGGTCTGCCTCGTCCTCGGTGCGGCTGGGACTCTCGTTTTGCTTTTCGGCCAGAGCCGCCGCCTGTTCATTGCTTTGCGGCGACAGCAGCTTGGGAGCTCCGTCGAGCGATCCCGTAAACAGCGCAAACCCCAGCACCACGGCGGTGCCGATGGAAAGTACTTGCTTGTAGGTGGACTTGCGCGACATTGAGGCTCCTGGATGGACGGTTGGGAATCTACCAGTCTAGCAGGAGCCGGCAGGGGCCGTTCTATCGAACAAATACTTAAGATTTGGGACAAACACTCCTGATTTATTTGTCCCGCGGTCTAGATCGAGGTGGAGTCGAGCCAGTTGAGCTTGCACTCGAGAATGCGCTGCTCGCCGGGTTCGCTGCTGCCGTCAAGTAGGGCGAGCAGCATCTCGGCTGCTTCGCGACCTTCCTGGTCGACGGGCTCGATGATGGTGGAGACGGTCGGTGTGGTGAGATTAGTCCAGTCTTCGCAGTTGAGTCCCAAAAGGCCGATTTGCTGCGGAAGCAGATGGGCCATGGGCTGAAGTGCCTTGTAGACGCGGGGGAGCGCCCATTGGTTTTGTACGAAGATGAGCGTACGCTTGGCGGGGTTGAATTTGTATTTAAAGTATTCGGTGAGCTCGTTGATTGACGGCTTGTTGTGATCGATGGGGATGGCTTTGTAGAGCTGCCCATTCGCGGCTAATGCCTCGGCATATCCCTGAAAACGTTCCATGCGGGTGCGCATTTCGGTCATATTGGCGGCAATGGAGAAAAAGTCCTCGTAGCCGGCATCGAGAAGCGCCTGCGTGGCGTTGTACACGCCGTCGTAAAGGTTGGTTTTGATCCAGCTGGTACCTGGGCTATAGATGGCCGCATCGAAAAAGACGACCGGCTTGCCGGCACGCCTAATGCGGTCGTGCACGGCTTTGAAGTTTGCCGTGGGCTGGATGATAAAGCCATCGACGCCCAACGAGAGCATCTTGTCGACGTACATGAGCTCGGTCTCGGGGTTAAAGTTGCTCGTGCAAACGACCGTCTGGTAGCCCGCGGGGAGCATGACCTGCTCCATGCCATTGAGAACGAGCCCCGCCCATTTGTTGGTGTTATCCAAAATGATGATGGCGATGACGTGGGTCTGCTTGCCGGTGAGCGTTTGCGCTTGGGCGTTGGGAACGTATCCGAGTTCCTTGATGACGCGCGCAATCTTTGTCTGCGTCTTCTCGCTAAGCTTTTCTCGTTTGTCGTTGAGGTAATACGAGACGCTTGCCGTCGAGGTTCCCGCCTCTCGAGCGACGTCTGCAATCGTAACGCGCTGTTTTGCCACAGCGACTCCTTCCGACAGATGAGCATTTTCCAACATGATGACTTTGAGTCTTGGTGAGGGATGCGCTTCGGTGAGCGACCTTTTCCTTTCATATGAGTATGCAACAAATGCGGTATACGGGTGGGGTCGAAATTTGTGACCGGCATGCGTATCTGCCGTCTACCGAGAAAATCAAATACTTCTTGACTTTTGAAATCGAGGGTAAAATCGCAGGATTCATTTTTGGTTAAACGCATAACTAAATAGCGTAACCAACGCTCTGACCTGCGCGTTTACCGAAATAAGCTGGCATTAAGAAAATTGAGCACCTATATTGGTCTTGTCGAAAAGACAGCAAGTCCAAACGGCAGGGGATGCTCCGGAGGCCTCCGCAAACGGTGTCTTGCGCACGCAACTCTATGAAAAGAGGGAAGCAATGAAGATCGTAGGCGTTGCCGCCTGTACCGTGGGTATCGCCCACACGTATATGGCCCAGAAGGCGATTCAGGATGAATGCGCCGCCCGTGGCATCGAGTGCAAGGTCGAGGCTCAGGGTGGCCTGGGTATCGAGAATGAGCTCACGCAGGAAGACGTGGACTCCGCCGACCTGGTCCTGGAGTCCGTCGACGTGGGTGTCGAGAACGAGGACCGTTTTGAGCAGAAGATGGCCGAGGGCAAGTTCCTGAAGGTCGGTACCTCGGATGTAATCGCCGATCCGGTCAAGATCATCGACCAGGCTGTTGAGATTATCGAGGCGACGGGTGGCGCCGTTGACGCGCCCAAGGCCGAGGCCAAGGCAGAGAAGAAGGCCGTCTCCGCTGCCCCGCAGGCCCCGACACCGGCGTCCAAGCAGTCTATCTTTGCCGATCCTGGCAAGACGCTGCTCAATGCATTCAATACCGGCGTTTCCTATTTTATCCCCATTGTCGTTATCGGTGGCGTGTTCCTCGCCTTCTCGTTGGCATCCGGTACCGCCGGCGCCAACGGCATGGAGGTTACGAATCCGCTGATGGTGAGCCTTAACACCATCGGCATGGCCGGCATCTCCATGATGATTCCAGTGCTTGCGGCTTACATCTCCTACTCGATGGCCGGCAAGCCCGCGCTCGCCCCCGGTTTTGTCCTGGGCTACCTGGTCAACAACGCAGTCGTCACCCCGAGCGGCAACAGTGTTTCGACCGGCTTCTTGGGCGCCATGATTATGGCTGTCATCTGCGGTTACTTTGTCCGCTGGATGAAGACCTGGAAGGTCAACAACACCATCCAGACCATCATGCCGATCTTGATCATCCCGATTCTGACCTCGCTCGTCCTGGGCATGGCCTACATCTACATCCTGGCCACGCCGCTTGGCTTTGTGATGGATTGGCTCACCAGCGTGCTCGGTAGCCTGCAGGGCGGCTCCGCCGTCGTCCTGGGCCTGGTCATTGGCGTTATGACCGCCTTCGATATGGGTGGCCCCATCAACAAGACCGCTTCGACCTTTACTATGGCCATCATGGCCTCCGGCATCTACGGCCCTAACGGTATGTTCCGCGTCGCCGTCGCCATTCCCCCGATCGCCTGTGGCCTCGCTGCGCTCATCGCCAAGAATAAGTTCGATGACGCCGACCGTCAGATGGGTATCTCCGCACTGTTCATGGGCTGCATCGGCATTACCGAGGGCGCTATCCCCTTCGCGGTCAAGGACCTTGGCCACACCCTGCCCGGCATCTGCATCGGCTCTGCCGTGGGTGCGGCGCTCGCCGCCTTCCAGGGTATCGACTGCTACGTCCCGCACGGTGGCTTTATCGTCGCCCTTGCCACCAACAACGTCGCGCTGTTCTGCCTGGACATCGTGATTGGCTCCGTGGTCGCCGCTGCAATCCTGATTGCCATGAAGCCCACGCTCGATAAGCAGGCCAAGTAAACCTTTAAGGACTCCGGTTGTGCGGAGGGATGGATTTGACTCCGCACAACCGCCCCTACACAACAAAATCCATCCGTACTGATAGGGCCCGCATCTGGGTCCCAGGGAACTTTTGTCAAAAATCCTCTGGAGAAGGAGAACAAAATGTCCAACCTCACCATCCGCCAGGCCGTTCAGGGCATGCTCAAGCTGCAGGATAGCGGCGATCACGCAACCATGGTCGGCATTGGCCCCATGAGCCCCAACCTGATTCAGGCCGTGTTCGAGCTTGCCAAGGACGAGGATTTCCCGCCCATGTTTATCGCTAGCCGCAACCAGGTCGATATGGACGAGATGGGCGCCGGCTACGTCAACGGTTGGGACCAGACGCGCTTTGCTGCCGACATCAAGAAGGTTGCCGACGAGGTGGGTTACACCGGTCCGTACTACCTGTGCCGCGATCACGGCGGTCCGTGGCAGCGCGACGAGGAGCGTAACGCCCACCTGCCCGAGGACGAGGCCATGGAGCTCGCCCGCAAGTCCTTTGTCGCCGACATGGAGGCGGGCTTTGACCTGCTGATGGTCGACCCCACCAAGGACCCCTATCAGATCGGCAAGGTTATTCCGCTCGACGTGGTGCTTCGCCGTACGATCGATCTTATCGACTACCTTGAGCAGTACCGTCGCGAGCATAACCTTCCCGAGGTCGCCTATGAGGTCGGTACCGAGGAGACCAATGGCGGCTTGACCTCTACCGATAAGTACGAGGAGTTCATTTCTCAGCTGCAGCCCGAGCTCGAGAAGCGCGGCTGCCCCATGCCCACCTTTATCGTCGGCCAGACCGGCACCCTTACCCGCTGGACGGAGCAGGTCGGTCACTACAACTTCAAGAACGCTCGCGAGCTTGCCGATATGGCCAAGCGCTACGGCGTGGGTCTGAAGGAGCACAACGCCGACTACCTGGATGACGCGACGCTGCTCGAGCATATCCCGGCACACGTGACCGCCTCCAACGTTGCTCCGCAGTATGGCACCGAGGAGACCCGCGCTTACCTCAAACTCTGCGCTACCGAGCAGATTCTGGTCGACAACGGCCTGTGCGACGATCCCTCCGACCTGTATCACACGCTGCTGGTCAAGGCTATCAAGACCGAGCGTTGGCGCAAGTGGATGACCGGCGACGACGTCAACCTGCAGGTTGACGACATCCTGGCCGACGACGAGCTCAGCCTGAAGATTCTGGATGTCTCCGGCCACTACGCCTTTAACGATCCCGAGGTCAAGGAGCAGGTCGAGAAACTCTATCGCAACCTCGCTGCCCAGGACATCGACGGCAAGCGCTTTGTGATCGAGCACATCAAGCGCCCGATCAAGCAGTACGTCGTCGGCCTTAACCTCAAGGGCGTCACGAGCCGCATCGAGAAGGCTCTCGAGGACTAAGTAGTTTTTCCTACACGACGCCGGGCCTGGGGCATGTCCCAGCTGCAGGCCCGGCACATAGGACAAAGGGGCATCCCCTTTGTCCTTTCTTTTGAGTTTTGGATTCCTCCGAAGGAGTTTGCACCATGAAGTTCTTTATCGATACCGCCAACCTTGACGAGATCGCCGAGGCCAAGAGCTGGGGCTGCCTTGCCGGCGTAACCACCAACCCGTCCCTGTACGCCAAGACCGGCGGCAAACTCGCCGACTTTGAGCCCCATATGCTCAAGATTGCCGAGCTCTGCGAGGGCCTGCCCGTGTCCGCCGAGTCCACTGCGACCACTGCTGAGGGCATGATCGAGGAGGGCAAGCGTCTTGCCGCCCTGGCTCCCAACATCGTGGTTAAGCTTCCCGTGTGCGAGGCCGGCCTCGCCGCCTGCCGCGCCCTGGCCGATGCAGGCGTGCGCGTCAACATGACGCTTGTTTTCTCGCCGACCCAGGCCTTGATGGCCGCCAACGCCGGCGCTCGCTACATCAGCCCGTTTGTGGGACGCTTCGACGATATCGCCGAGGACGGTATTTCGCAGCTCGACAACGTTGTGACCTGCATCAAGAACTATGACTGGACTGGCAAGAACGTCGACGACACCGTCGAAATCATCACCGCTTCGGTCCGCACGCCCAACCACGTGACCCAGGCGGCTCTTCTTGGCGCCGACATCGCGACCGTGCCCATGGCCGCTCTCAAGAAGTGCCTGCATCACCCGCTGACCGACCAGGGCCTTGCCTCGTTCGAGGCCGACTGGAAAAAGGTCGTCGAGGCACAGTAACGATGGTTCTGCCGGCCCAGCATTTGTTATGCCGGGCCGGCGTGCTCAAGAGAGGAAACTCCATGACCGATCAGGAACTGGCCAAGATTGCCAATGAGGTTCGCCGCGGTATTGTCACGGGTGTCCACGCCGCCAAGTCGGGGCATCCGGGCGGATCGCTTGGCGCCGCCGACATTATGACCTACCTCTACTTTGAGGAAATGGATGTCGACCCGGCGAATCCGAGCCGCGCCGAGCGCGATCGCTTTGTGCTCTCCAAGGGACATTGCGCTCCGGCACTCTATGCCGTGCTCGCCGAGCGCGGGTTCTTTCCCAGGGAGGAGCTCGAGACGCTCCGTCATATCGGCAGCCGCCTGCAGGGCCATCCCAATATGAATGACACGCCGGGCGTCGACATGTCTACCGGATCGCTCGGTCAGGGTATCTCCGCCGCGGTTGGAATGGCACTTGCCGCAAAGCACTGGGGTGACAGCTACCGCGTCTACACACTGTTGGGCGACGGTGAGTGCGAGGAAGGCCAGGTGTGGGAGGCGGCAATGTTCGCCGGCAACCACGACCTGGATAACCTTGTCGCTATCGTCGATCACAATGGCCTGCAAATTGACGGCAGTATCGATGAAGTCAACTCGGCTATGCCGCTTGCCGACAAGTTCCGCGCCTTTAAGTGGCATGTGATCGAGCTTGCCGACGGTAACGACATGGCGCAGATTGCAGCCGCCTTTGCCGAGGCCCGCAAAGTGAGCGACTCGCCCGTGGCCATTATCGCCGAGACGGTGAAGGGCAAGGGCGTCTCCTTTATGGAAAACCAGGTGGGCTGGCACGGCAAGGCGCCCAACGATGAACAGTTTGAGCAGGCCATGGCCGAGCTCGCAGCAGCAGGGGAGGAGCTCTAATGGCAGACGTCAAGAAGGTCGCCACGCGCGTTAGCTACGGCGAGGCACTTGTCGAGCTGGGCAATGAGCGCGATGACTTTGTAGTGCTCGATGCCGACCTGGCCGCCGCCACACAGACCGGTAAGTTTAAGGCCGCTCATCCTGAGCGCTTCTACGACGCCGGCATTGCCGAGAGCAACTTGATGGGGCTTGCCGCCGGCATTGCGACCACGGGTCGCGTCGCCTTTGCGAGCACCTTTGCTATGTTCGCCGCCGGTCGTGCGTATGAGCAAGTGCGTAACTCCATCGGCTATCCGCACCTCAACGTCAAAATTGGCGCTACGCATGCGGGCATCTCGGTCGGTGAAGACGGCGCTACGCATCAGTGCTGCGAGGATATCGCGCTCATGCGCACGATTCCGGGCATGACGGTGATCGTCCCCGCCGATGACATCGAGGCTCGCGCTTGCGTGCGCGCCGCCTATGAGTTTGAGGGACCGGTCTACATGCGCTTCGGCCGCCTGGCAACACCGGTTATCAACGACCGCGAGGACTATGAGTTCAAGATTGGTCGCGGCGTGGTCGTGCGCGAGGGGTCCGATGTGACCATCGTCGCTTGTGGCCTCATGGTCGCCGAGGCGCTTGAGGCTGCCGAGGCGCTCGCTGCCGATGGTATCGACGCCGAGGTCATCAACATGCATACGATCAAGCCGCTTGATGAGCGCCTGGTGGTTGCCAGCGCCAAGAAGACTGGTCGCGTGGTCACCGCCGAGGAGCATTCGATTATCGGCGGTCTTGGCGAGGCCGTGGCCTCGGTGCTCGCGGAACAGCATCCGGTGCCGATGCGACGCGTCGGCGTGCGCGATGTATATGGCGAGTCCGGCCCTGCGGTCGATTTGCTGCACAAGTACGGTTTGGACGCCGACGGCATCGAAGCCGCGGTCAGGTCCGTGTTGTAAGGAAGGTTTTCCATGGGGTTTGTATCTGCCAACCAAGTGACGATTGGCTACGCCGCCGCCTCGCGCGAGGACGCGCTGCATTATCTGTCCGAGCAGGCTGTTGAGCTTGGTTTTGCCGATGACGCATCTGCTGTAGAGGCTGCCTTTATTGCTCGCGAGAACGAGGCCGAGACCGGCCTTGTCGCCGGTTTTGCCGTTCCGCATGCCAAAAGCGACGCGATTCATACGCCGGGCGTTGCCGTGCTTAAACTGGCCGAGCCCGTTGAATGGCCGAGTTTCGATGGGGTGTCCGTCGATGTTGCGCTCGCGCTGTACGTGCCCGCCGGCGAGGCTGGAACTACGCACCTGCGTCTGCTCTCCAAGGCTGCCGTGATGCTGATGGATGCCGACTTCCGCGACAAAGTGCGCACGAGCACCGATCCTGTCGAGATTGCCGAGCTCATCAACGCCGGGCTCGAGGGTTAGAACGGGCTCTCCGTTCCATTAATCGATCCTTCTCCAAGGAAAAGGGCCGCGACGCTATAGGCGTCGCGGCCCTGTCTGCGTTTCCCCAGATAAAACCTGCCAAAATAAACCTGTCCCTTTTTGGCAGGTTACGTCATAAGGCTTCTGTCTATGTAACGAAAGTACAATATGATATATACGTTATATACAAGGTTGTGACGTGCAGTAGATTTGCGGCAACGCAAGCCGATGAAGGGGCCGATATGATCAAAGCTGTTATTTTTGACATGGACGGAACGCTGATCGATACCGAGCGTTTGGACATGAGGGCATGGAAGGTGGGCGCGGCCGAGCTGGGGATTGCGATTGATGATGCGTTAATCCATCAGTTTATCGGCCGTTCGAATGCCGATGTTAAGGACATCCTTGAGGCACATTACGGCAAGGGCGAAACCGCCGACGCGATTTTTGCCCGCAACATTGAGCTTCACACTGAGATGGCCAAGACCGACCTGGAGCTTAAGGCCGGCGCCGCCGAGTGCCTCGACGAGCTGCTGGCCGCGGGCTATCACGTGGGCCTTGCGACGTCGTCGCGCCGCGTTGCGGCCGAGCGCAACCTTAAAACGGTCGGCCTCTTTGACAAGTTTGAAACGGTGACCTTCGGCGAGGATGTCGCATATGGCAAGCCCGACCCCGCGATTTACCTGCTCGCCTGCGAGCGCGCGGGCTTTGCTCCTGAGGAGTGCGCCGTGGTCGAGGATTCTCGCAACGGCTGCGTCTCGGGCATCACGGCCGGCTGTCATGTCTTTGCCGTCTCCGATATCGTGCCGCTGCCGCAGGACGTGGCGGATGGCTGCGAGGCCGTGCTCGATACGCTGTTCGATCTGACAGCGGCGGTCAAGGCCGTGCGCTAAAGGTATGCGCCGAGGTTGATGACGGTAGCTTCGGCGTGGCCCCGCTTGCGTTTCCCCAGATAAAACCTGCCAAAATAAACCTGTCCTCTTTTGGCGGGTTGGCGGGGCAATGCCCGCCGCAACTTAGGACACGGTTGGGATGTGTACGCTTTAAAGAGCGGCGCCCATGGTTAGAGAGATTACGCTTGTCTCTCTAAATGTCTCTCTAAAGAAAAAATCGGTTAGAGAGATGGCCTTAGGTAATCTAGCAGTGAATTCGATACATCTCTCTAAATATCTCTCTAAAAGAAGGTGCTCATCTCTCTAAAGTTAGAGAGATATACTAAGATTTAGAGAGATAAATCTATTGTTTTAGAGAGACGGAATGCCAATGCTGTTGGATGAACCTCTTGGCCTTATCGTTGAGCGCCTTCGCAGGCGGGGGACCGATGACGCATCGGTAGAAGTTAAAGCCTGCACGAATAAATTGAGTGCAGACGTATGGGAGACAGTGAGTGCTTTTGCGAACACTGCGGGCGGGCTCATTATTTTGGGCCTGAACGAAGCCGAAGGATTTGTTCCTTCTGCCAACTTTGCTATCGACAGGGTGCGCGACCAGTTTGTTTCGGGTGTCGGAGACGGAGGCTCAGCGGCGGTGGTGACCCATGCGCCGCGGTATGAGCTTGATCGAGGCGAGGTCGACGGGCTCCAGGTACTTCTGGTGCGCATCTTTGAACTTGAGCTCAAAGCGAAGCCATGCTATATCGGCGCGCGCGGCGTGCAGAACGGTAGCTACAAGCGCGTGGATGATAAAGATATCAAGATGTCGCCCGCTGAGCTATATGAGCTACAGAGTGCGTTGCTTCCGAGTGATGCAGACGGTACGGTGGTTTCGGAGGCAACAGTCGAGGATTTGGATCCGGATGTCGTGCGGTCCATTATCGCAAATCGCCGGCTGCAGACCCCGCGCGTTTTGCGCGGGGCCGATACGCTGGAAAAGCAGCTGGCCAGACTCAATATCACTACAAAGGATGGGGATGTGAAGCTCGCGGGGCTTCTGTCGGCGGGAATTTACCCCCAGCAGTTCTATCCCAAGCTGATGATCGATGTCGCCGTTCATTCCGATGTGGAAAAATCTGCTCCTGGGCAACCCCGGTTTATTGACCGCCAGTTGTGCGATGGCCCGATTCCGGCTTGCATCGAAGATGCCCTCGCTGCGATCGGACGAAACTTGCGCAAAGCGGCGATAGTGCGAGGCGCTGGTAGAAGGGAAGATTGGGAAGTACCCCAGGAGGTTTTGCGCGAGGCCTTGGCGAATGCCTGCATTCATCGAGAGTATTCGCCCATGTTTGTGGGGCAGGCCGTGAGCGTCGATATCTACCCAGACAGAATAGAGATCAAAAACCCCGGCGGGCTTTGGGGCGGAAAGACGGTGGACAATCTTGCGGACGGGGAATCGCGCTGCCGAAACCCAAAGCTCATGAGTCTGATGGGGGCGACGCCGTTAGAGCATGCTGAGGGGGCTGTTGCGGAAAGTCAGGGATCTGGCATCCCGGCTATGATTCGCGAGATGGAGTCTCGTTCGCTTGGCAGGCCGAAATTTATCGTTAAGGCCGATTCGTTTACGGTGCTGCTTTCCCGGCACGGGGCGGAGCTTGCTGAAAACCGCATGTGGATTCAGGGCCATGTGGACACCGAGCTGACGCATCGCGAGGAAACATTACTCATGTTTATGCGGGAGCATGGGTGCGTATGCGATGTTCAAAAAATACGAGAGGCTTTGAAGTGGGATTCGGATGACATTCGCCTGATCTGCGGGGACCTTGTCGATAAACATGTCCTGTCAAAATGTGGCAAAGACGCGTTTGAAATTATCGATATGAGCAGAGAATCGTCAGCTTCGACGGCGGATAGGATCCTGGAGGCTCTCAGCGCCGGAATGGATATGACGGCGCGAGAAATAGCGGTTGCATCGGGGGTCAAGATTTCGTCCGTCCGTTACCATCTGCCAAAAATGGCGGATAAAGGACTCATTGAAGTAATGGGTTCATCGACGAGCCGCAACCGCCGCTATCGGAAGAGGTAGATGCAGCCGAGTTGCCTCTCTAGTGTCTCTCGAAGTTAGATGGATACTAGAGAGGCGGTGGCTCCGCGATATTTCCCCAGATAAAACCTGCCAAAATAAACCTGTCCCTTCTTGGCAGGTTGGCGACAATTTATGTAGCCCAGGTTGAGCATAAGCGAGCGAGCAGATTCCGGGTGCGGCAAGGTGACGTGAAACAAGCGGGCGCTGACCTTTTGGTCGCGCCCGTGAAGTTGAACGTCAGTTTGCCGTGCCCGGAACCTGCGCAGCGCCGAGCAGTTACGCCGTTTGTAAAACGGCGTAACTTAAAGGTTCATGTTGCCGTGGATGTAGGGGGTGACCTCGGGGGAGATATGGCCGCAGCCTAGGTTGCGCAGGGCAGATTCGATGGCGACGGGAAGCGGGGCCTTGCCCTCGTCGTTGACCGCGGTGCTGCCGAGGGCGGCGATCTTGGCGACGTCTGCCGGCGCGGCCTCGATATGCATGCAGCCGCCAACGAGGCGTGCGCGGACCTGGGCCAGGCCAAGGTTGTGCAGGTAGTCCTCGCAGGCGCGAATCACATCGACCTTCTCGCGCGTGAGCTCCTCGCCCGTGGGGACACGCGTGGCCAGGCAGGCTCCTGCTGGCAGGTTCCAGACGGGGTATCCCCAGGCGCGCAGCAGCTCGCGCTCTTCGTCCTTGGTAAAGCCGACCTCCATGAGCGGCGATCGCACGCCGAGCTCCTGGGCGGCGCGCATGCCGGGGCGGTAGTCGCCGCGGTCGCTTGCGTTACTGCCGTCGATAACGGTGGGAAAGCCCAGCGACCTGGCGTGATTGACGATGGCGGTAAAGCCGGCGCGCTTGCAGTGGTAGCAGCGGTCGGCGTCGTTGCAGGCTACCTGGGGGAGCTGCAGCTGATCGACCGAGAGGTTGAGCACGGGGAGCTTAAAATGCGGCCCCTCATCGGCCTGCCCGTCAACCGCCCACTCAAACGAAGCCTGCTCGGGCGTGCCGATGAGCGGCGTGGTGAGGTGAACGAGAAGCGTGCTGGCGGGCATGATGCGGGCGCAGACCGCGGCCAAAAAGCTGCTGTCGACGCCACCGGAAAAGCCGATGGCGACGCGTCCGTATGCCAAAAGCAGCTGCTCGAGCGCTGTGAGTTTGTCCTGAAGCCCCTCTGCAGGTGCGGTGGTGTCTGAAAGCATGAATCGATCCTTGCCGTTGAGTACTCGGTCGAAAACTATAATCCTACCGAGCCGCTTGTCATAAGACTTCTATCTATGTAACGAAAGTGCAATATGCTATATACGTTATATACAAGTTTACAGGTGCGGTAAAGTTGCGGGAGTACAGCAGCGCGAAGCGATGGGGGACCGATATGATCAAGGCCGTTATTTTCGACATGGACGGAACGCTGGTCGATACCGAGCGTTTGGGTATCAAGGCGTGGAAGGCGGGCGCGGCCGAGCTGGGATTCGCGATTGATGATGCGCTGATCCATCAGTTTATCGGCCGCACGCTGCCTGATGTCATGGAGATCCTTGATGTGCATTACGGCGGCCGCGAAACCGCTGAGGCGATCTATCGTCGTCACAAGGAGATTCGCGACGAGATGGTCAAGACCGATCTGGAGCTTAAGGGCGGTGCCGCCGAGTGCCTGGACGAGCTGCTGGCTGCGGGCTATCACGTGGGTCTTGCGACGTCGTCGCGCCATGTTACCGCCGAGCGCAACCTTAAGATGGTCGGCCTCTTTGATAAGTTTGAGACGGTGACCTGCGGCGAGGACGTCGTACACGGCAAGCCCGACCCTGAGATGTACCTGCTCGCCTGCGAGCGCGCGGGCTTTGCTCCCGAGGAGTGCGCCGTGGTCGAGGATTCCCGCAACGGCTGCGTCTCGGGCATCACGGCCGGCTGCCACGTCTTCGCCGCTCCCGACATCGTGCCGCTGCCGCAGGACGTGGTGGATGGCTGCGAGGCTGTGCTCGATACGCTGTTCGATCTGCCGGCAGCGGTCAAGGCCGTGCGCTAAAGGTAGGCGCCCAGGTTGATGTCGGTTATTGGGGCCGCGGATGGGCCCGTCGGGCGCTGCTCGGCCTTTTGGGTGCTTACGCGTTCGAGCAGGAAGGGACGCACGAGCTCCTGACGGTTAATGTCCTCGGTGGCTGTGACCGTGGTGACGGTACGCGCGGCGGAGCCGATGCGGACTCGTTTGGTCTTGGCGGCGGGCTTGTCCTCGATCTGTTCCATGAGCAGCTGCACACCCTTGCGGCCAATTTCGTAGCCCGGCGGTGCCACGGTGGTAAGGGGAACCGACCCGCTCCATGCAAGGGGGTTGCCGTCGCAGCCGGCCACGCGGACCTGCTCGGGGACGGAGATGCCTTTGTCGGTCAGCGCCGAGATAACGCCCGAGGCCAATACGTCGGTCAGACCGATGACAAAATCGGGGCGCTCGTCAGCAGGGCGCTCGGCAATCTGGGCACCGATACTGTAGCCGTCGGCTGCGGTATTCCACTCTCCGGCGTCAATGACTTCAATTTTGATATCGGGATACAGGGCAAGGGCCTTGTGAATGCCAAGTACGCGCAGCGTGAGCTGCATAAATGCCGCTCTACCCACAACGGTGATATGGCGTGCGCCGCGGGCGATGGCGAGCTCGGCGATAATACGCCCCTGTGCCTCGTTGTCGGCGGCCACGTAGTAACCGGGCTCGGAGCAATGGATGTCCAGATGGACGATCGGCACGGGCATCTTGGTCATAGCGGGGTGCCAATCGGGAGATGCCATGGGCTGCACCATGACGCCGGACATCTGCGTGCCCATAAAATAGCGCAGGTAATGGTCCTCGAGAATGTTGTCGTTATCGGCGTTGGCGATGAGCAGGTCGTAACCGTGCTTGCGGGCCTCGTTATGGGCGCCGCTGGCAATTTGGAGCGAGAAGCCGTGGTCAAGGCGGGGGAGGACCAAGCCAAAGGACTTGGTGGTGCCGCCTGCAAGCTGACGGGCGCTTTGATTGGGCAGGTAGCCAAGGCGATTGATGGTCTCGTTGATGAGCCTGAGGGTCTCGGGGCGCAGCTTGTCGGGGTGGTTGAGCGCGTTGGATACCGTGCCCAGTGAGACCCCCGCCTCGCGCGCGACGTCGCTGATTTTTACCTTTGCCATACCGGCCCCTTTGATGCGTTTCAAGTACAAGGCAGATTGTAGCATCCTAAACCTGCCAATTAGGGACAGGTTTATTTTGGCAGGTTTTATCTGGGGAAACGCCGTTGCCGGCGCGACCACCACGAAGGGGGCAGGCACCTTTGTGGTGGCTTGAGCTGCCCGGGCCTTCAATTGTCTCGATCTGTAACATCTGGACGGCAAAAGCGGCTCTACCTGTTACAGATTGAGACATAGTGCGGGGGCCGAACCGTAATGTCTCGATCTGTAACACTAAGCCGGCTTATTGCGGCCCAGATGTTACAGATCGAGATCTTTCGCCGGGACAGAGCGCTGGCCCGCCCCAAACCACCACAAAGGTGCCTGTCCCCATCGTGGTGGTTTGGACGTGTGTACATCGGGTGGTATCTAAGTTGAGATACCACATCTGGTATATCAGCTTGCGCCTGCGTGAGTACAATACTCGAACGTTATACGTCTCAGCGCCCCTTGTGCGTGGGCGTTTTGCAGTCACGCGGACGAAGGGATTTATCCTATGTGCGGAATTGTCGGCTACACCGGCTCTGATATTGCAAAGAACATACTGGTCACGGGCCTTAAGCGTATGGAATATCGCGGCTATGACTCCTCGGGCGTCGCGCTCGAGGTGGGCGAGGGCGCCGCGGCGCACCTCGACGTTATCCGCCGCGTGGGCAAGGTCGCGGGCCTGGAGAGCGAGCTTTCCAATATCGATAGCGACGCAACCTGCGGTATCGGTCACACTCGCTGGGCTACCCACGGCAAGCCCTCCGTCGTTAACGCTCACCCCCACACCAGCTGCGACGGTCGTATCGCCATCGTCCACAACGGCATCATCGAGAACTTCGCCGAGCTGCGCGAGGAGCTGGAGGGCCGCGGCCATCACTTTAAGAGCGAGACCGATACCGAGGTCTTCGCGCATCTGATCGAAGAGGCTTATGCCGAGACGCACGACCTGACGGCCTCCGTGCGCGAGGCTTGCACCCACGTGGTCGGTGCCTATGGTCTGGCCGCCGTATGCGCTGACGAGCCCGGCGTGATCGCCGTGGCCCGCAAGGATTCCCCGATTGTGGTCGGCGCAGGCGAGACCGGCGCCTATGTCGCCTCCGACGTCATTGCACTCATCGACGCCACCCGCGATGTCGTGGTGCTTGAGGACGGTCAGTTTGCCAAGCTCACGCCCGCAGGCGTCGAGTACACCGACGAGGCCGGTAGCGCTATCGAGCCCAAGGTCACCCACATCGACTGGGACCTGGACATGGCAGAAAAGGGCGGTTATCCCGACTTTATGCTCAAGGAAATCCACGAGCAGCCGCGCGTCGTGCGCGACACGCTGGTTGGCCGTATGACGCCTGCCGGCGAGCTCGACATCGATGAGCTGGGCCTTTCGCTCGAGGAGCTCAACGACATCGACCGCGTCTACGTGATCGCTTGCGGCACCAGCTATCACGCTGGCCTCATTGCTAAGAATCTCATTGAGGGCTGGGCTCGCATCCCCACCGAGGTTGAGGCGGCCAGCGAGTTCCGTTATCGCAACCCCATCATCACGCCGACGACGCTCGTCGTTGCCGTGTCCCAGTCGGGCGAGACGGCCGATACCCTTGCCGCCATTCGCGATGCGCGCATCAAGGGCGCCAAGGTCTTTGGTATCACCAACGTGGTGGGCAGCCCGGTGGCGCGCGAGAGCGATGGCGTCATCTACACCAAGGCCAACAAGGAGATCGCTGTCGCCTCGACCAAGAGCTTCATCGGCCAGGTCGTGAGCCTGACGCTGCTGGCTCTGCTGCTGGCGCAGGTCAAGTACCGCCTGACCACCAAGCAGACGCGCATGCTGTTCCGCGAGCTTTCCGATACGGCCGAGCAGATCCAGTGGATTCTGGATACGCAGACCGAGGCCGTGCACGAGGCCGCGCTTGTCTGCAAGGACGCGCAGTCCGCGCTGTTCGTGGGCCGCGGCATGGGCGCCGCTATCTCCTACGAGGGCGCTCTCAAGCTCAAGGAGGTCAGCTACCTGCACGCCGAGGCCTACGCCGCCGGCGAGATGAAGCATGGCCCCATCGCACTGATCGACCCGGGTTTCCCTGTCATCGCTGTGGCCACCAAGAGTGCCACCTACGACAAGACCGTGTCGAACCTTATGGAGTGCAAGGCGCGCGGCGCCAAGGTCATCGTCGTTGCCACCGAGGGCGACGAGGAGATCAACAAGATTGCCGACTGCATCATTCGCGTGCCGGCCGTCCGCGACGTGTTCAGCCCCATCACGGCGAGCGTCCCGCTGCAGCTGCTCGCCCGCGAGGTAGCCATCCTGCGCGGTTGCGACGTTGACCAGCCCCGCAACCTGGCGAAAAGCGTCACGGTCGAATAATCGAGTTCCGTCGTTCTAACAACTAAGGCCCGGCTCCGCATCAAAGACGGAGCCGGGCCTTTTCTGCATTTGCCCAGATAAAACCTGCCAAAATAAACCTGTCCCTTTTTGGCAGGTTAGCGGAGCTTGCTGGTCTCGAAGTACTCGGGGAACTGGTCCAGAACCTCGGTTTGGTTGCGGAACATCATATGCAGGTGCTTGCTGACCAAAAAGCTCGCTTCGATGGGGTCGCGACCGGCGATAGCGCGGCGAATCTGCTTGTGCTCGTTCACGATGTCCTGATTGTCGAGAACCTGCGTGGCGGCGCGCAGCCAGCGGAAGCGCTCCAGGTCGGCATTGGTCTCTTCGAGCCACGACCAAACGGTGCTGCGACATGCGATGCTAAAAATCATGTGATGCATGAGGTTGTCGCTCAAAAAGAAGCCGATGCGATCCTCTTCGGCCATGGCCTTTTCCTGCAGCACGATGGCGCGGTCGAGCTGCTCGATGCCGGCCGACGTGGCTCGCGCACAGCACTCCACAATCACCTGCTTTTCCAGATGTTCGCGGATGTAGCAGGCACTCTCGGCAAGGGTGAGGTTGATGGGTGAGACGTAGGTGCCGCTCTGGGGCACGGTGCGCACCAGGCCTTCCTGCGCCAAGCGAACCAAAGCCTCGCGCACAGGGGTGCGCCCCATATCCAGGTCGTCGCAAAGTTGCTTGACGCCCAGCTTTTCGCCCGGCTTGTAGTCCAGGTAGACGATTTTGCGTCGAATGGTGTGGTAGGACTGGTCCTGTAGGCTCGTTTCCTGCTCGCCGACGTGCATCGATTCTTCCATAGCGCCTCGCAACTGTTCTATCAAACTCATATGTCAGTTGTTAATTATGCCGCGAATCAGCTCTCCGCGGTGGGTAATTCGGCTGTTGCCTGAGAACTATTGCGGCATCTTAGTCTGTGTTTGCGCAAGGCTGCGCTCAATGTTGCCGTATCATAAGCCGTCGCAAACGTGAAATAGAAAGAAGGAATCCCATATGCAACTGGCAAATATCGTACGCGAGCGCTGGAAAGGCGTTTTGTTCTGCCTGATCATCGCCATTCCCGCGACGTTGCTCGGCAAACAAATTGAGGTGGTTGGCAGTCCGGTATTCGCCATCCTCTTTGGCATGGTCCTGGCGCTCGTCTTTCCCAAGAATCGTCGCGAACAGCTCGCCGCCGGCGTCACCTATACGTCCAAAAAAGTCTTGCAGTACGCGGTTATCCTGCTTGGCTTTGGCATGAACCTCTCCCAGATTCTGTCCAAGGGCGCCCAGTCGCTGCCGATTATCGTGGCGACAATCTCGACCTCGCTTGTCATCGCCTTTGTGCTCTGCCGCGTTATGAACGTGCCGGGTAAGATCGCGACGCTTGTGGGTGTGGGTTCGTCGATTTGCGGCGGTTCTGCTATCGCCGCGACCGCACCCGTCATCGATGCCGACGATCGCGAGATTGCCCAGGCCATTTCGGTCATCTTCCTGTTTAACGTTATCGCGGCGCTCGTGTTTCCAACGCTCGGCGGTATGCTCGGGCTGACAGACGAGGGCTTTGGCCTGTTTGCCGGCACCGCCATCAACGACACCTCGTCCGTAACGGCTGCGGCGAGCGCCTGGGACAGCATGCATCCCGGCGCCAATGTGCTCGAGAGCGCCACGGTGGTCAAGCTCACCAGAACGCTGGCCATTATTCCCATCACGTTGGTCCTCGCATGTTGGCAGATGCATCTGGCGCGCAAGGCCGGCGGCGACGCTAAAAGCACGTTCTCGCTTAAACGCGCGTTTCCCATGTTTGTGCTGTTCTTTGTGCTGGCGAGCGTAATCACCACGGTGCTTCAGCTTCCCGCGTCCATTACGGCGCCCATCAAGGAGCTGTCGAAGTTCTTTATCGTGATGGCCATGGCGGCTATTGGCTTTAATACCGATATCGTCGAACTTGTCAAAAAGGGCGGCAAGCCCATCGCGCTGGGCTTTTGCTGCTGGATTGGCATTGCGTGCATGAGTTTGGGGATGCAGCACGTGCTGGGAATCTGGTAGAGAAGTAGCTTATTTGCGTGCTGCGTGCTGCGTGCTGGTGAGCGCATTCTCACGGTGGAGCGATAGGAGCTCTTGCGGGTATGGCTTGTCCGCAGGTTTATAAGTCCCGAAGAGCTCTTATCGCCCCGCCAGGATGGCGATGCGGGGCAACACCTATACTCGCAGGTCGGCGCTTTCTGCCCTATAGTGTTTGGTGAGCAATATCGTTCAATTTTGAAACACTCGGTCGTGCGACCGTCGGCGGCTGCACGTCGCCGCGGACAGGGGCAAATTATGGATAGCGATGCCAAGCTGAACATCTTGACCGAGGCCCTGGCTGCTGCCGGGGCCTCGGCATTGGCAATCGATGTGCGTGGGGACGTCGCGATTTCGACCATGAATGACGCGGCGCTTGAGCGGGATGTGGCGGCTTTTGTCGCTGAGCGCCTCGACCGTATAGGAGACGGCGCGCGTCTGGTTATGGGACGTGCAGGTACGCGCCTGAGTCTGACCGTTCGCCCCACCGACAAAGAGGGTGGGGGCCTTTGGGTCGTCGTGGTCCGCGAGGTGCGCGGCGCCGCGGCACATGCGGGCATCGAGTGGCTCAACGCCGACGAAGTTGAGGCCCGCTACGAATCGAGCGCGTACGGCATCGTTGAGGGGGCGGCCTCGGTAGCTGCGCCGGTCGCCGAGAGCTACGCGCGCGGTGTGCCCCTTATGCTCGAGGGCGAGCTGGGAGCGGGTCAGATCGAGATCGCCAAGCGCCTCTATCTGGACGGTCCTTTTGCCGGTCAACCCTTTGTTGCCGTTGCGCTCGATGAGCTTACCGATCGCGGTTGGCGCCACGTGCTCAAAAGCGCCGAATCGCCGTTGTTCCAAACGGGGCTGACACTTTGCATTGCGGGCTGGAATGCGGTTGGCCCCCAGCGCCTTCGCGAGCTCGTTTCCACGATGGCCGACACCGCGTTGGCGACGCGCTGCCATGTGGTGCTGACGGCGAATGACATGCCGGGCGGCAGCGAAAGTGATCAAGCCGCCTTTGTGACCGAGCGCTTCGCCTGTGCGGTGAGCGTGGCGCCGGCAATCGTCGAGCAGGGAGCCGCGTCGACGAAGGTTGCGCGCTATTTGGAATATCTCGCTGATGCATTTGGGACGGCAGCACCCACGCTGTCCGCCGCGGCGACGAAGACGCTCGATGCTTACCGCTGGCCGCGCAATTATCTGCAGCTCCGCGAGGTCTCGGAACGACTGTATATATTGGTGGGGGCGGGCACGGTGGATCGCGCTGTGGCGGAGGAAGTGCTAGCCCAAGAGGACGTGATTAAGACCGCAACCTTTGGCGCCCCGACACTCGAAAGCGACCTGTATATCCTGCGACCGCTGACCGATACCGAGCGAGATATCGCGCATCTGGTTGTAGATCATCTCCATGGCAACCGAACCCGTGCGGCGGAGGTGCTGGGCATAAGCCGAACAACGCTGTGGCGCTTGCTGAAGGACGATGACCGTTGAGCGAGGCGCCCGTGACCGCGCGCGACGCGTGTGCTACAGTCCAAAGCGTTATTGTTTCGATTTGGTTACGGCGTGCGGGGGCGTATGGCTGAGACTACAAAACCGAGCCGCAGAAGGCGGAGCGCCGCGCCGGTCAACCGACGCACGACATCGGTAACGTGGGGCAAACACGCCTCGGGGTTTGATGGTTCGTTCAAGCGCACTAAATACGGCTATCCTTCGGCAAGCGCCCGCTTGGCCATGCAGGCAGAGTCCTCGTTGTGGGGCCGCAAGTGCGTGGTGGGCTCAAAGCTCAAGCACGACGGAACGCTCGGCTACATCAGCCGCGGGGCGGCTCGTCGCAGCGGACTCAATCCGGCTGGTTGGCATCGTTATGTTCCGATCACGGTCGTCGTTGCAGTGATCGTCATCGCACTCGCTGCGCTTGGCTACGCCGGCGGTGGCGCCAACTTGGACGCGGTGTTTAAATCGCCCGAGCTCGCGCATGCAGGCACAGAAGTTGTCGAGGGCGCTCAGACCCAGACGGGCGTCGCACCCCAGCGCGGCATCGTCGCGGCGGCCTCCACCATCGCCGACGCTCAAAAGGACGAGGGCGAACAGAGCGACGGCGCCGAAACGACCCACACGAACGAAACGACGACAACTCCATCGGCAAGATAAGTTGCGAGTGGGGTGGCTAAAATAGCCCCGTCCCAAATTAGCTACCCCTATGACGCTCCTGGGTTACCTTACGTAGACGACGTTGTCGCGGCGGGGTTTGGGCTCGGGTAGCGTGTCCTCGGCATAGCCCAGAATGCAGTGACCGACACCGCGCAGGCTGCCGTCGGCGGGCAGGCCCCAGCTGGCCAGCAGCTCCAGGCCCTCGGGCGAGTCAAAGACCTCATGCGCGCGGTGAATCCAGCACGAATCGACACCCAGTGCATAGGCGGCGTTGAGCAAGTTGCCCATGGCGAGCGAGCCGTCTTCCAGATGCGTGGGCACGCTGCGGTCAACCAGCACCACCACAACGGTCTTGGCACCATAGAAGGGGTCGCTGTTGCTGACCATGACCTGGGCGTTGAGCTGTGAGAGACGCTTGACGGTCGCGGGGTCGGTGACGGCGACAAACGTCACCGGTTGGCGGCCCATGCCGCTCGGTGCATATTGGCCAGCTTCGATAATACGTGCAAGCTTTTCGGCCTCGACGGGACGATCGCTGTATTTGCGGCAGCTGCGGCGGTGGATGAGCGCTTCGATAGTCTCCATGGTGTCTCCTTGTAGTGGCGTTGCAGATGCCCCGTTCATACCCGTCGGGCTCAAACGGTAGACGGTCAATTGCCCGGCCAAAAGGATAGATTCCAATTGGGAAAGTAGGTTTGCATAAAAGTACCTTCAGAATGTGACAAACAAATGGGATGGTTAAACGTTTTATCCCGTCTACCCTGCGGTTTTTTACCACTTGCCTAAATGACGAACGCATAAGCCCTGATAAAGGTTTTACTAAAGGAGTACCAACGTTTATCAACGCGCCATGGTGGCGCCGGGCCAGGAGGTAACATCATGTTCCAGGCTGGAGATGTCGTCGAGACCGACTTCGAAGGATTTCTGAAGCTGTTGCGTTCCAAGACGCGCGCTTTCGTGTCGATCAACGATCACGAGTACTACATTACGCACACCGATGGCTATTGGCGTGTTCAGGATTGCGAGGCCCTCAACGATAAGGGCCACTTTACTGACTGCTCCGAGCTGGTCAACACGGTCTGCGAGGTCGTCGAGCTGCCTTGGATCTGCGGCAAGAGCCTGCACGACAGCTTCTCGGGCGCCACGGTCTACGAGGCCGTCGCTGCTTAACAGCCAACAATCGATATTCTCTCGCAACCGTCGGCGCCGCCCCGCGCCGGCGGTCTTTTTTGTCGATATGTTATGTAGGTCGCACGTCTTGGGTTGATTTCCGATCTCAGCCGAACACATTGAGCGAATAGGCCGTTCCCGCAGCTAGCCGAACGCCCCCGAGGTCCCATTCGGGCCCCCGGTCGGCATTTTCCCAGTTGAAGGAACGGTGGAGATGTGTTTCGATGGGTCCGGTGGCCATGCTCCGCCCGCCGCCCGGCGCCTCCTCCCAGACCCAGCCGAACGGTCGGTTCCGTCTATTCCGTTTTTCCCTTTCAGGCTAGGACAGCGGGGCATCGCCCCTCTCATCGCGCGCCCGCGCGATGAGCCCCGGCGTCAGGTCGGGCCCGTCGACGGGCACGTCCTCGATGCCGTACGCCTCCAGCAGCGCCGCCGCGTCGTCGCCGAGCGTCGCCCGGAAGGCGCGGGCGGGCGTCGCGAAGCCGAGCGCGCCGCGGGGCTCG
>NZ_QSBK01000002.1:95583-132693 GCF_003465685.1 Collinsella sp. AF04-24 | reverse complement strand
TTTCCGGTTCGACGAACAGCCGATCGTGTCAAATGTGGTCTAACAGAGCCTTTAACAAAGCGCCCGGCGGGCATAAGCTGCTCGCCAGGCGCCTCGGTTAGGAAGCTATGGTTGTTGGGAAACCCTAAGCCAGATCTTCGCCGTTCGTCTCGATAACGTGCTTGTACCAATCAAAGCTCTTCTTCTTGGAGCGCTTGAGGGTGCCGTTGCCCGCGTCGTCGCGGTCGACGTAGATAAAGCCGTAGCGCTTGGACATCTCGCCGGTGCCGGCAGAGACGAGGTCGATCGGGCCCCAGGTGGTGTAGCCCAAAAGGTCCACGCCGTCCTCGGTCACGGCATCGCGCATGGCGGCGATATGCTGGCGCAGGTAGTCGATACGGTAGTCGTCGTTGATGGAGCCATCCTCCTCGACAACATCCTTGGCGCCCAGACCGTTCTCAACCACAAACAGCGGCTTCTGATAGCGGTCGTACAGGTCGTTGAGCGTGATGCGGAAGCCCAGCGGATCGATAGCCCAGCCCCACTGGCTCTCCTGCAGATAGGGGTTCTTGGCGCCAGCGAAAGCGTTGCCCTGGGTGCGCTCGATATCGGGGTTGTCGGCACCGGCAGAGCAGCGGGTGCTGTAGTAGCTAAAGCTGATGAAGTCGACGGTGTTGGCGGCCAGGATCTCGCGATCCTCATCGGTCATCCCGACATCGATGCCCAAGCGCTCGAGCTTCTTGAGCGCATAGGCCGGGTAGTAGCCGCGGCTCTGGACGTCGACAAAGAAGTAGTTGTTCTGGTTGTCGAGCTGCGCCTGACGCACGTCGCCCGGACGGCAGCTGTAGGGATAGTAGGTGCCCGCGGCGAGCATGCAGCCGATCTTGACCTCGGGGTCGATCTCGTGGGCGATCTTGGTTGCCCAAGCGCTGGCGACGAGCTCGTTGTGGGCGGCCAGGTACTCGACGGCTTCCTTGTTCTCGCCCTCCTCAAAGACCAGGCCGGCACCCATAAACGGAAGGTGCAAGATCATGTTGATCTCGTTGAAGGTGAGCCAGTACTTCACCAGGCCCTTGTAGCGGGTGAAGATCGTGGTCGCGAGGTTCTTGTAGAAGTCGATGAGCTTGCGGTTGCGCCAGCCGCCGTACTCCTTGATGAGGTGAACGGGGCAGTCGAAGTGTGTGATGGTCACGAGCGGCTCGATGCCGTGCGCCTGGCACTCGCGGAACACGTCCTCGTAGAAGGCCAGGCCGGCCTCGTTGGGCTCGGCCTCGTCACCGTTGGGGAAGATGCGGGTCCAGGCCAGGCTCATGCGGAAGGTCTTAAAGCCCATCTCGGCAAAGAGGGCGATGTCCTCCTTGTAGTGATGGTAGAAATCGATGCCGGTCTGTGCGGGATAGTAATAGCCGTCCTCGAAGTCGAGCATCTTGCGCTGGCCGGAGACCACCGCGTAACGCTCCGGGCCGTGCGGCGCCACATCCACGTTGGCCAGGCCGCGACCGTCAACGTTGTAGGCGCCCTCGCACTGGTTGGCAGCCGTCGCACCGCCCCACAGGAAGTCATTACGGAAAGCCATGCATCGATCCTTTCACACGTTGTTTGTCGTGGCTTCAGTATCCCCGCAAATAGGGCCTCGCTCAACGACAGCGACGTAGGCCGACACTTCTTTTCGCACACGGCGGCCCGGCAGCCGCCCCCGTCTGACACTTCTTGATACCCGCCCGCCCACACCACCACAAAGGGGACAGGCACCTTTGTGGTGGTGTGGGGCGGTTGCGGTGAAATAGTTCCTGTTTTCCGGTCCGCGGCGCCTAAACAGGAACTATTCCACCGCAAGTTAATGAGACTAGTCCACGGTGATGTCGAGGTTCTTGCCGATGAGGCCTATGCAACCGTCCTCGGCCTGCGGGCTATTTGACTGAATAGGAAAAAAAGGAAAAAATAGGAAAAAAAGGAAAGGAGACTCATGACTGAAACCATCTTCTCCCCCTCATTTGGAAATCGCCCGTCCTATCTGGTGGGGCGCGGGAACGTGATTTCGACATTCATCTCTGGTCTTGAGCAGGAGCCGGGCAATCGCGACCGAGCCATGCTCATGCTTGGACAGCGAGGCAGCGGCAAGACGGTTCTTCTGTGGGAACTTGCCGACCGCGCACGCAAGCTCGGCTTTGTTGTCGCCACGCCCACCGTAGCCTCCGAGGATATGCTCGAGCGCATTGTTGAGAAGATCCAGGAAGCAGGCGAGCCTTACGTAAATAAACGCCGCCTCCCCAAACTCACGAGCGGCAGTCTAAGTGTTTTTGGGTTCTCGGCAGGCCTCGAGTTCACACGAGATGTGCAGGAGACCAAGAGTTTTCAGTTTAAACTCACGCAGCTTGCGCGCAAACTGACCGAGCAGGGCCATGGCATCCTCATCCTCATCGATGAGCTCCAGGCAAATTCATCCGAGATTAGGCAGCTCGTCACCGCCTATCAAGAGCTGGTCGGCGAACGACTCAACGTCGCGCTCGTCATGGCGGGCCTCCCGGGAGCAGTCTCCGCGACACTCAACGACCGCGTACTGACATTTCTCAACCGTGCACGCAAAGTCACGCTCGAACCGCTTTCAGTCGGAGATGTCGACGCCTATTATCAGCGGGCTTTTGAGGAGCTCGGCCTTGATATTCCAAGCGACCTTCGCCTCCACGCCGCTCGCGCAACTCAAGGCTCCCCCTACATGCTGCAGCTCATCGGCTACAACATCGCCAATCGCTGCAAGGTCGGAGAGCGCGTAGCACAAGCGCAAATCGACGGGGCCATCGAAGCGTCCAAAGTCGATTTCGAAAATGATGTTTGTGAAACGACGCTCGCCGCGCTATCGGACCAAGACGTCGCGTTTCTCGACGCAATGACTGATGACGAAGACGCCGTTTCGCGCATTTCCGATGTAGCGAAACGCATGTCGGTCACACCCGACTATGCGCAAAAGTATCGCCGGCGCCTCATCGACGCCGGCGTTATCGAACAGGCACGCCGCGGTTACGTGCGCTTCGCCGTACCATATATGGCTGACTACCTGCGCAGCCAGCTCTAGCCAACCGCCACAATGGGGACAGGCACCTTTGTGGTGGTTTGGGCCCGTTTGTCTCGATCTGTAACAGCTAGGCCGTCAAAATCGGGTTTGGTGTTACAGATCGAGATTGTTCAGTCTGTCCCCTGCAGTTTGTCTAAATCTGTAACAGGTAGAGACGATTTGGCCCGTCAGATGTTACAGATCGAGACAAACAAGAAGCCCCCTAGTCGCAGGTGATGTCGAGGTTCTTGCCGATGAGGCCTACGTAGCCGCCCTCGGCTGCCTTGGGGCTGTCGGCGTGGCAGAGGACCCACTTGTCGGCCTTCCAGTAGCAGTAGCTGTCACCGGCCGCGGGCATGTCGGCCGCAGCCTCGGGGCGCGGGCCGTTGGTGCCAGCGGGCAGCGCCACCATCACCTGGAAGCCGCCGTCGTCGACCATGCACGGCGTGTAGTGGAGCGTGGTGTTGAAAACCTCGACGACCGTACCCGCCGGCACGCGGAACGCCTTGACGCATGCGGTGTCGAGCTTGCCGTCCTCGATCTCCCAGCGATGCGCCACGAGCAGAATAAAATCGCGGGCGCCCAGGTTAAACTCGCTGGCGCGGTGATACTCCAGGCAGTTGAGTTTCGTGTTGTGGCCGTTGCACCAGCCCAGCTGGAAGGGACGACCGCCAAACATGAGAAAGCCCAGTTTATCGGCATCCTTGACGCCCTCAAGCTCCGGCGCACTCGCTACGTACTTGCTGCCCTCAGGAATGGGCGTGGCAGAGAGCGCCTCGAGCACGGGCGACGTGAGCTCGGACGGGACGTCATCCCAAACGTTGCCATAGGATTTGAACTCGGGATCGTTAACAGAGTAGATATGCATGTTCGCTCCTGTTCGTAAATGTGACTATACGAACATTCTAGAACAAACATGAGCGATTTTGAACGCTCGTCCCGACCACTCAACAAAAAGGCGCCCCCGCATAAGCGAAGACGCCCAATGCACGCGTTTTGGGCGATAAAGCCCTTACGCCTGTTGATAGTGCAGGTGCTTCTCGTCGATATCGGCCAGGTCGCGGTCGAGATAACGGCGCGCAAGCCAGTTGGCCATGGGGAGGTTCTGGTCCAGATAGTTGCCGCACTCCTCGGGAGCAGCGCCGGGGATATCGCCCTCAAAGCCAGCGACGAACTCGAACAGTTCACGCACGAGCGGCAAGATTTCCTCGCTCGTCAGCTCACCAAAAACGACGAGGTAAAAGCCCGTGCGGCAGCCCATGGGCCCAAAGTAGACAATGCGGCTCGACCACTCGGCATGATTGCGGAGGAACGTGGCACCCAGATGCTCGATGGTGTGGCATTCGGCCGTGTTCATGACCGGCTCCTTGTTGGGCGTGGTCAGGCGCAGATCAAAGGTGGTGACGGCGGCGCCGGTCGCCGGATCGCGGTCGATGCGGCTTACATACACGCCGGGCTCAAGCAGCAGATGGTCAACGGAAAAACTCGCGATGCGCTCCATGGCAGATCCTCTCGGTAGTCAATTTGGGACGGGGCTCTTTTAGCTGGTCATAGCAATCGCAACCAATGATAGCAGTCAAAAAAGCCCCGTCCCAAATTGACTACTTTGGGACGGGGCACTGCGCAGGCGCTTAGGCCGTATATGAGATCGTCGCTTCGACGGCATGCCGCCAGCCGGCGATCTTTTTGGCTCGCTCACCTGCG
Organism: Collinsella sp. AF04-24; assembly: GCF_003465685.1. NCBI lineage: Bacteria > Bacillati > Actinomycetota > Coriobacteriia > Coriobacteriales > Coriobacteriaceae > Collinsella > Collinsella sp. AF04-24. The sequence goes on along the minus strand of NZ_QSBK01000002.1, from coordinate 127,958 downwards.
GGCATGGTGGGCTCCACGATGCCGCGGGCGCCATAGACGTCGACGACATCGCGCGCGTACATGCCCAGCGCAATGCCGCAGGCCCAAGCTGCGCCCAGACCGCTCATCTCGTCATTGCTCGCAATGCGGATGGGCGAGCCGACCAAGTCACTTTCAAACTGCATCAGGTACGCGTCACGCGTGGGGCCGCCGTCAACACGAAGCTCGGCAAGCGCCGCGCCCGAATCCTCGACCATCGCATCAATAACGTCGAAGATCTGATAGGCGATCGACTCATCGGCGGCCTTTACGAACTCCGCGCGACCCGTGGTGCGCGTCATGCCAAAGACGCAGCCCTCGGCATCACTTGCCCAGTGCGGCGCACCCAGGCCGGTAAACGCCGGCACAAAGTAGACGCGGCTCGCCGGATTGGCGGCGTAGCACAGGTCGGTGACCTCCTCGGGGTTGTTGATGAGCTCCAAATCGTCGCGCAGCCAGGTCTTGACGGCGCCGGCGTAGCTCACGTTGCCCTCGAGCACATACTCGGTCACGCCGTTCATACGCCACGCAAGCGAGCTCGAAAGCCCGTGCGAGCTGGCGACAAACTCGTTGCCGACGTTCATCATGACCGAGCTGCCGGTGCCATAGGTCGCTTTGGCCATGCCGCGGCTATGGCAGCCCTGGGCAAACAAGGCCGCGTGGCTGTCGCCGAGCACGCCGTGAATGGGCACGGGTGCCGGCAAAAAGCCGCCCAGGTCCGTCGTGCCAAAGAGACCGTCGGAATCGGTCACCTGCGGCAGGCAGGCCGGGTCGATGCCAAAAGCCTCGCACACCGGCTCGCTCCAACAGCCACGGCGCAGGTCGAAGAGCTGCGTGCGGCTGGCATTGGACCAGTCGCAGCGAAACTCCGCACCGCCCGTGAGCGTCCAGACCACCCAGGCATCGATGGTGCCCAGGCACAGCTCGCCCGCCGCCGCGGCCTTGGCAGCCGCCGGAACGTTCGCGAGGATCCAAGCCATCTTGCCCGCCGGATAGTAGGGCGAAAGCACCAGACCCGTCGTGTCACGCACCAGCTCGGCCACGCCTTCGCGCGCAGCAAGCTCGTCGCACAGCTCGCGGGCGCGGGCGCACTGCCACACCACGGCGTCGCACAGCGGCTCGCCCGTCGTGCGGTTCCAGGCAACGGTGGTCTCGCGCTGGTTGGAGATGCCAATGCCGGCGATATCTGCCGGATCGACCCCGGTCTCCTCCACCACGGCACGCGCCACGGCCAGCACGTTGGCGGCAATCTCGGTCGGATCATGGCTCACCCAGCCGGCCTCGTTGACAATCTGGCGATGCGAGCGGTCGGCACGGTGAATCAGGTGGCCGCCCTCGTCCACCAGCAGCGCCTTCGTGCCCTGCGTGGACTGATCGATTCCGATGATGTATTTGCTCATGTACTCTCCTGTCTCCCCCGTCGATTCAAAAACTAAAATCCGACGGACAAGGAGCGAGTGGCCGACCGGCTCATGAGAGCGCAGCCGGCCTGCTCAGAATTCAACCTAAAAGGATTGGTGCAAACCTGCCCCCTTTGCACCAAGTTGATGCAAAGTGACCTGTCCCCGATGCACCAATTACTCTGCGGGCAGGAACTCGGCGACCGTCTTGGCGATTCCCTCGCCCGTCAGGCCATAGTGCGCAAAGACCTCGGGACTCGTGCCGGTGATGACCGGCGCGTCGGGCAGGCTCAGGCACTTAACCGGACGCGGGCAATGCTCGCCCACGACCTGCGCGACCATGGAGCCCAGGCCGCCAAAGGGGCTGTGCTCCTCGACGGTCACGACGGCGCGCGTGGCACCGGCGGCCTCAATCACGGCCTCGGCGTCGAGCGGCTTGACGCAGTACATGTCAAGCACGGTAGCGGAGATACCCTGCTCGGCCAGCAGGTCGGCGGCGTCCACGGCATGGCGGACCATCTCGCCGGTGGCGACAATCGTCACATCGGTGCCACGACGCACCCAGGTGGCGCGGTCCATCTGGAACGGGCACTCGTCCTCGGTATACACGTCCTCGACCGGGTTGCGGCCCACGCGGATATAGGCCGGCTTGTTGTCGGCAACCAGGGCGCGCACGAGCTCGGCAGTCTGGAAACGATCGCTCGGCAGATACACGCGCATGTTGGGAATCGCGCTCATGGCAGCGATATCCTGCGCGGAGTGATGGCTCATGCCTAAGGCGCCGTAGGACACGCCGCCCGAGATACCGATGAGCTTGACGTTGGTGTTGGAGTACGAGACGTCGACCTTGCACTGCTCATACGAGCGTGTGGTCACAAAGGACGCCGGCGAGGCGGCCCAGGCCTTCTTGCCGCACGAAGCCATGCCGGCGGCGATGCTCACCAGGTCCTGCTCGGCGATGCCGACCTCAATGGACTGCTGGGGATACTGATCGAAGAACGGCGTGAGCGATGCGGAGCCGCGGGAGTCGGAGCACAGGACGACGATGTCCTTATCGGTCTCGGCGGCCTCGAGCAGCGTGTCGCAGATAACCTTGCGGTTGGCGATCTTGTTAGCCATTGATAGCCTCCTTGTGGGCAGCGAAATCGGCGATGATCTGGGCATATTCCTCGTCGTTGGGCAAGTGATGATGCCAGGCGGCCTTGTCCTCCATAACCGGCGAGCCGTAGCCCTTCACCGTGTTGAGGATGATGACCGTGGGCTTGCCGCAGGTCTCGGCCGCAAGCGTCAGCGCGGCGTCGATGGCCCGGACGTCGTTGCCCGGAATGGAGAGCACGTTCCAGCCGAAGGCGGCCCAGCGCTCCTCCTGCGAATCCTGCTTCATGACGTCCTCGGTGCTGCCACTGATCTGCAGGCGGTTGCGGTCCACGAGCGCGCACAGGTTATCGAGCTGGTAGTTGCCGCCGCTCATGGCGCCTTCCCAGACCGAGCCCTCGGCAAGCTCGCCGTCGCCCATGATGGTGTAGACGCGGTAGTCGCGGCCGTCCATCTTGCCGGCAAGCGCCATGCCCACGGCCACGGGCAGACCGTGACCCAACGAGCCGGAGTTCATCTCGATGCCCTTGAGCTTGTTGTTGGGGTGACCGATGTAGGGGCTGCCAAACTTGGAGAAGCGGGCCTTGACGTCGTCGAGGTCCAGATAGCCCTCGTGGCACAGCACCGCGTAGTAGGCCTCCATGGCGTGGCCCTTAGAGAGCACAAAGCGGTCGCGGTTGGGGTCGTCGACGGTCTCGGGCGAAATGTTGAGGTGGTTGGCATAGAGGGTCATGAGGGCGTCAATCACCGACATGTCGCCGCCGATGTGGCCGCCGGCGCCAGCCATGATGATATCGACGCAATCGCGGCGAAGGTCCCAGCGCAGGGACTCAAGCTCTTCGATAGTTGCCATTTCTACTCTCCTCGCAGGTAGGCTTTAACGTCTTCTTCGATGGGGTCGTACAGGTCGGGGGCAATGCCGAGATACTTGCACGCCTCGTAGAGCACCGGCACCACGTTGGCGTGAATAGCGACGCAGTGGTGGATGTAGGGACCCTCGACGATCTTGGCCTCGAGGCGCTTGAGGTTCTCGACCTCGACCCACAAGTAGGTGCCCATGCCAGCTGGGCCGTCGATACCGCGGGCGTTGCCCAGCAGCAGCGAGTACTCGCCGTTGTCGCCGTCAAAGCGGGCAAGGGTGAGGTCGCCGTGCTTGGCCTCGGCCGTCAGCGCGCCGGGATGATCGAAAGCCAGCGGGTAGGTGAGCTTGGGCTTGACGGCCGCGCAGCTGCAGGGCCAGGGGCCGCAGTGCTGCAGCAACTCACCGTTCTCATTGTCGGGATGGCGCACGGTCCAGTCGGCGAACATGCCGCGGTGACGGCCCAGGTCGGCGGCCTCGACCATCAGCGCGGTGATGGCGCCGTGGATATCGGTCTCGCATACGATAGGAATGCCCATCTCGTTGAGGATGGCGTTGGCGGCGCAGGGCATAATGCCCAGCTCGTCCTGCAGAGCGTTCCAGCACTGAATGGCACCGGCGTTGCAGCCATACTTCTCGACCAAGCGCTTCATGGCGATGGCAAGACCGGCGACCGCGGGGACCTTGTCCTCGGGGATGCAGATCTCAAAGCTGTCGTTGATGTGGGCAAGCATGGCGGCCATGGCCTGCTCGTCGGTCTGGGCGTCGCGCACGGCCTGAACAAGTTCGGTCATGGGGATGGGCGAAAGCTGAATATTGAACTTCTCGAGCAGCTCGCCCTCGTTGCACATAGTGGACCAGAAGTCGAACGGGCGGGTGGCCATCTGCAGGATGCGGGTGTGCTTGAAGGTCTTGACCACGTTGCACACGGCCAGGAAGTCCCAGACGCCGCGCTCGAACTCGGGGTCGGTCAGGCGGCAGTTGGTCATGTAGGTGAAGGGAACCTGGAAGCGGCGCAGGACCTTGCCGGTCGCGAACAGGCCACACTGGCTGTCGCGCAGACGGGTGCCGTCGGGCTCGGGGCGCTCGTCGCGCGGGCCCCACAGCAGCACGGGCAGGCCGAGCTCACGGGCAAGGCGGGCGCAAACGTACTCGGTGCCAAAGTTGGCGTGGCACAGCATGATGCCGTCGACGCCCTCGGCGCGGAACTTCTTGACGATAGGCTCGATATGGCTGTCGTCAAACAGCAGGCCCTCGTCGTTGATGTCGTCGATGTCCACAATGTCGACGCCGATCTCGCGCAGGCGATCAGCCGTCAGGCCGCGATACTTGATCGCGTCCGGCGCGCTAAAAATGCTGCGGCGCGTGGGCACAAAGCCGAGCTTGATCTTATCCATGTACGTCCTCCCCTAGTCACATGTTCAGTAAACAGACGCTTGTTTCGTTTTGTTCTGTTTACTAAATGTTTTACTATTCTGTTTAGAAGTCTAGCGCGAAATACCCGTGGACGGTAGTGAAATCAGCCTAAACGGTATGTAAACAAACTGAACATACAAGGAGAACAAAAAGGGTCCCGAAGGACCCCCTTTTTGAATAGCGTTGTTTTTACTGCCCTCGCGCGCTTTGACGCGCCGCGAGCGATGCTGCCCTCGCCTAGATTTCGCGCACGCTCTGGCGCTCGACAAAATACGTCGATACGGCCGTCTTGCAGGTATAGCTCTTGGGATTGCGGATGTTGCCCACCAGACGACGCACCGCGATCTCGCCCACCTCGTGCTTGGGAACGCGCACCGTAGTGAGCGGCGGGTTGGAGAAGGCGCCCAGAGACAGGTCGTCAAAGCCGATGATCGAGACGTCCTCGGGCACGCGTACGCCGCGTTCGTTCAGCGCGCGCATGGCGCCCACGGCAAGCACGTCGTTCTCGGCAAAGAAAGCCGTCGGCAGGTCGTCGCGCGAGATGCTGTCGAGCCACACGCCCATGTCGCGATAAGCGCCCTCGAGCGTGGTTCCCAGCGTGACGCGCCATGCCGGGTTGGCCTCAAGGTCTGCATCTTCAAGCGCTTGGCGATAGCCGCGCTCGCGATCCTTAAAGTTGCGGATGCGAAGGTCGCCTGCCAGATAGCCGATATGCTTGTGACCCTTCTCGATAAGGTAATCCACGGCACGCAGCACCGAGTCGGTGTTGGCAATGACTACGGCATCAAAGTACTGGCGGTCGCTCCAACCGTCGAGCACGATCAGGTGGGCGGCGGCGTTGGCAAACAGAGCGTAGTCTTCCTCGCCCAGCTCGGTGCCCATCAGCACGATGGCGGCAGCCGGGTCGGCGATAAGGCCCTCGACCTGCGGGCGCACGGCGTTCAGGTCGCTAAAGTCGAGCGAGACAAAGCTCGTGCTCATGCCGTGGCGACGCGCCTGGCGCTCCACGCCCTCGATGACCGCGGGATGGAAGGTGCTCTCGTCCAGGATGGCGCCCGTCTTGCGCGCAAGCACAAACTGGATGCTCTCGAGCTGCGTCGACTGCTGATAGCCGAGCGACTGCGCGCACTCCAAGATGACCTTGGCGGTCTCCTCGCTCACGCTGCGCTTGCGGTTGAGCGCGTTGGACACGGTTGCGGGCGAAAAACCGGTGATGCGGCTGATCTCGCGAACACTTGCTTTGGCCATTGTTCCCCCTAGCAACGGCCGTGGCGGAGCATCGCGACTCGATGGCTCGGCAACTAAACGACCGCAAATTAAATCTAAACAGAATAGTAAATGTTTAATAGCTAGTTTAGCCTGTTGTCAAGCGAAGCGACGCGACTATTCCCCCAACGGGCGCATTTGCTCGGTAGCTAATTTGGGACGGGGCGTGAAAAACATTTATCCCAGGACGCGGGCCATGCGCGTCTTGAACTCGGTCAGGAAGCGCGGGGCGTCGACGGTCAGCGCCACAAGCGCGCTCTTGTCCGGATCGGACAGGCAGTGCTCGTCGCAGATGGTGCGGCCGCGGTACTCGCCCAGCAGGTCGACACGCAAATTGCAGCCGAGCGCACCCACGAGTGTGGGGTCAATCGCCACGGCGACGGCAAGCGGATCGTGCAGCGCGCAGCCACCCAGGTAGGGTGCGTTCATCTCGTACGAGCCAATGTAGTGCTCGACCATGCTCGCAAATGCGCAGCCCGCCATGGCGCCCGAGCCCGTCCAGCCGGCAACGTCGCGACGCGTAAGCACCACGCGATGCGTCACATCCAGACCCACCATGGTGAGCTTACGGCCCGAGCGCAGCACGGCATCGGCCGCCTCGGGATCGCTTGCCATGTTGGCCTCGGCACCTGCGCTCACGTTACCGGGCACGGTCAGGGCGCCGCCCATCACCACCACGCGGCCGATAGACATCACCGCCGCCGCATCACGCTCTAGGGCAAGCGCCAGGTTGGAGAGCGGGCCGGTCGCCACGTAAACCAGATCGGGACCATAGGTGCGCGCGGCATCGATCAGATAATCGACCGCAGCGTTGCCATCAGCCGATGTCGCCCCCACCGGCTCGTAGGGCGACGCGGGCACGCTCGCGCCGCCGATGCCGTTCTTACCGTGAATGAGCGCGGTGGACGCCGGCGGCGTATAAGGCTCAGTCGCCTGCAGAGGACGGTCGGCACCCAGGTACACCGGCACCTCGGGACGGCCCAACAGGTCGAGCACCGCCAGGCAGTTATGCGCCGACTGGTCGACGCGCACGTTGCCAAAACATGTGGTAATGCCCACGAGTTCCACCTCGGGGCTCGCGATGGCATAGGCAAGCGCCATCGCATCGTCCACACCCATATCCAGATCAAGGATCAGCTTCTTGATTGCCATTGTTCTACTCCGCTTCTCCGTCTTGTACCAAATCGTCTAAATCAAACACGCGATCAACTTCGGCGCGCGTGGGAATCGACTGCTGCGCGCCCAAACGTGACACCGTCACCGCCGAGGCACGGGCGCCGGCGGCCATACACTCAAAGAGTGGCAGGCCCTCCAGGCGAGCCGCCGCAAGCGCACCAATAAACGTATCGCCCGCAGCCGTGGTGTCGACCACCTCGCTCGAAAGCGCCGGCATGCGCAGCAGCTCACCGTCATCACCAAGTGCAACTGAGCCGGCGCCGCCTAGCGTGATGACCGCAGCCCCGGCGCCCTTGTCGAGCAGCGCATTGAGCGCGGCGGCGCAACTCGCGTCATCCGTGGGCAGAATGCCCGTCAGCACCTGGCACTCGGTCTCGTTGGGGCAGACCAGGTCGACCGCAGGCCACGCTCCTGCCGGCAGGTCGCAGGCGGGTGCCGGGTTAAAGATCGTATAGAATCCCAGCTCGTGAGCGCAAAAGAGCGCCGCGGCCGTTGCCATCAGATCACATTCGCCCTGGACGATAAAGACGCTTCCGGCAGCCGGGGCAATCTCGCTGGCGTCGCCGTCGAGCTCGTCGCGCACCAGGCGCCTCAGTGCGCGGGCAACGTCCTCGCCCGCAAGTGCATGGTTGGCGCCCGTCGACAGCACGATGCGGTTGTCGCTCTCGCAGCGAATGATAGTCGCGGTACCGGTCTCCACGCCATCGAGACGTGTCACAAACTCAACGCCCACGCCGGCATCCTGAAGCCCCGCCACGAGCACATCGCCAAATGCGTCGCGCCCAACAGCGCCAATCATGCACGTGTGCGCACCCATGCGCGCGGCGGCGACGGCCTGGTTGGCGCCCTTACCGCCGGCGTTGGTGATAAAACCGCTGCCACCGACTGTCTCGCCAGCGCGCGGCATGCGCTCGCACGCCACCGAAAGGTCCATGTTCATGCTGCCGAACACCGCAACGATGCTGTGATCCGCCATGGAAACCTCCTCGTCCGTGGGCTCTGCACCCGCTGTCGGCCGTCAATCGCGTGCTCTCGCACCTCTATAACTTTAGTTCACTTTGATGTGAACACGCGCTTGAGCTTGCGCCAGCAGCAAGCATTCACAGGAGCAGGCAGCTACAATGAATGTGTGCTGATTATTCTCGTCATTGGATGATGTTTTATGGAACAATTCTCGCAATCGGGCTCGCGCGGTCGACGCCGCACGGGCAACGAGCCGGCACCGCACGAACGCGTGAAGAACGAATGCCGTGCCAACGAGCCGCAACGCACCACGAGCCCCCATCGCGCTTCCGCCAACAGCGCGGGCCGTGCCAACACTCCCGCCACGGAGCAGACGCCTGCTCGCCCCAAGTCCCGCTACATCCCTGCCCTTGACGGCCTGCGCACGCTTGCCGTCGTCGCGGTGGTGCTCTATCACCTCAACCTCACGTGGGCGCAGGGCGGTCTGCTCGGCGTCACGATCTTCTTTGTGCTTTCGGGCTATCTGATCACACGCCTGCTACTCAACGAAGTCGCTAAGACCGGCCGCATCGACCTCAAGAGCTTCTGGATTCGCCGCATCCGTCGCCTGGTCCCCGCCGTGGTAACGGTAGTGTTCGTGACCTGCGCGCTGTGCACGATCTTTAACCACGTGATGCTTACCAAGATGCGCCCCGACATTCTGCCGTCGCTGCTGTTCTTCAACAACTGGTGGCAGATTGCCCAAAACGTCTCGTACTTCAATGCTCTGGGCGATCCCTCGCCGCTTACGCACTTTTGGTCGCTCGCCATCGAGGAACAGTTCTACCTGGTTTGGCCCCCGCTGCTGCTCGCTATGGTATCCATGCACATGAGCAAGCCCAACACGCGCCGCATGGTTCTGGGCCTGGCTGCTGTCTCCGCCATCGCCATGATGGTGCTCTATAACCCCGCCGCCGATCCCAGCCGCGTGTACTACGGCACCGACACCCGCGTGTTCTCGCTGCTGCTGGGTGCCTGGATGGCCTTTATCCCCGATCGCGACCTGGCGCCGGTGCGTCTCGTTCATCGTTTGGGGCTCAATCGCCTGGCTGGCGCCGCCAAGCACGGCAAGAACGCCGAGGGCAAGCCTGGCGAGAAGGCCGACGAATCAGCCGAGACCGCCCCGGCACAGCCGAGCGCCCTCGTGCGCTTTTGGTCCTCGCCCGCATCCATCGATGTATTGGGCGTCGTGGGTCTGGTTGGCCTTGCCGCCATGGTCGCGCTCACCAACGGCTACACCGCGTTCCAGTATCGCGGCGGCACGCTGTTATGCTCCATCCTCACGCTCATGGTCATCGCGGCCTGCGTGCAGCCCCAGGGAATGGTTGCCCGCGCGCTGTCCGCCGAGCCGCTCGTGTGGGTTGGCAAGCGCTCATACAGCATCTACCTGTGGCACTATCCGCTGCTGTTGCTTATGAACCCGGTCGCCAACATCAACGATACACCGTGGTGGCAGTACATTTTGCAGGTGCTGTTGGTGGTCACCGTGGCCGAATGCTCATATCGCTTTATCGAGACGCCGTTTAGAAAGGGCGCCTTTGGGCGCACCGTATCCGAGTTCCGCGACGGCACCACCACGCCCGCCAACTGGGTACGCGCGCACGTCCCTGCCTGCGCAGCCTGCGCTGTCGTGTTGGTCGTTGCACTGGGCGGCCTGATCTTTGTGCCCGAGACGTCTGCGCTGAGCGGCGAGGGCGCCGAAGTTCTGAACAAGGAAGCCAAGAACACCGCGCCCACCGACCAGCAGGCGGCCGACGACACCGACAAGGACAACGACGGCTTCCCCGATGGCTCCTACGATCTGCTTATGATCGGCGACTCCGTGTCGCTGCGTGCCGTGGACACCTTTGACGGCGTGTTCCCGCACAGCCATATCGATGCCGAAAAGGGCCGCCAGTTTGATGCGGGCCGCGCGACATTTGAGGGCTATATCCAGCAGAACCTTGCCGGCAAGATCGTGGTCTTTGCCCTGGGCACCAACGGCTTGGTAACCGACGACCAGATCGACGCCATCATGGCCGATGCAGGAGATAAGCGTATTGTGGTGTTTGTGAACACGCGCAGCCCGCAGCCGTGGGTTGGCTCTACCAACCAGGCCATCGCCAACGCCGCTACGCGCTACAAGAACGTGCGCGTTATCGACTGGTACGGATACAGTGCCAATCGCAACGACCTGTTCGATGGCGATGGCACGCACCTGTCGACCACTGGCGTGACTGAGTACCTCAACTTGATCCACGATGCAGTCAAGAAGGACCTGCCCGTACACCCCGAGGATCACGTCAACGATCCGCAGCCGGCAGCCGTCAAATCTGCCACCGACGCACTCGTCAATGCGCTCGCTCTCAAGCCGCACAAGCTGGGCACCGACAAGTAACCCGCAGCAAACAACCCAAAATCACTCTTTTAGAGTCGGCCCCAAGAGGTCGCGGGCAAAAAACAGGCCGCAACCCATGGCAGCGGCCTGTTTGGAGTCCAAAAGAGACGCTAAGCGCTGTAGCCCATCGCTTGCAGCACAAACATGACGACCGTCAGCACCGTAATCACGCCGATAGTCGCCCAAGTGAGCACGTTCCACACGCGGCCGTTGCGGTTGGCGCCCATAATGTGGCGATCCGCCGCGATAACCACCTGGAATACCAAGACTACAGGCAGCAGCACGCCGTTGATGACCTGCGAGGTCATCATAATCTGGAACAAATCGACGCCAGGCATGAGCACCAACACGGCAGAAATGCCGATGATGGCCGTAATGATGCCGCGGTAAACCGGGGCCTCGTCCCAGCTGCGATCGGCGCCTCGCTCCCAACCAAAAGCCTCGCAGATGGCACTCGATGTAACGCCCGGCAGCACGCAGGCAGCCAAAAAGCTCGCTGCGACCAGGCCCGAGGCAAACAACACCGTGGACCACTGGCCCGCGATGGGCTCCAGCGCGCGGGCGGCATCGGCGGCATCGCTAATCTGAATACCCGCCGGGAACAGCACCGTACCGGTCGTGATGATAATGAAGCCCGCAATGATATCAGCAGCGATCGAGCCGCTCACGGTATCAATACGCTGCAGCACGATGTCGTCCTCGCCCGCATTCTTATCGACCACGTTGTTCTGAGCCAAGAAAATCATCCACGGCGCGATGGTGGTACCGATCGTTGCGACCACGAGCGACACGTAGCTGGGGTCGTTTTGAATATTGGGGACGACCAAGTCGACCGCAACCTCGCCCCAGTTGGGACCGGCCATAAACGCGGCGACGATGTAGGTCACGAACACGCAGCTTACCAGCAGCAGAATCTTCTCGATGCGCTGGAAACTGCCCGACATGGTAAGCATCCACACCAGCAGCGCCACGAGCGGCACCGAGATGCTCGCCGGCACGCCAAACAGAGCAAGGCCGCTCGCGATACCCGCGAACTCCGAGATGGTCACCGCCGTGTTGGCGATCAGCAGCGCCGCCATGGCCAGCACGCTTTTGCGCACGCCAAAGCGCTCGCGAATGAGCGATGCCAGGCCCTTGCCCGTGACGCAGCCGCAGCGCGCCGCGGTCTCCTGCGTCACGATAAGCAGCACGGTCATGACGGGAAGCATCCAGAGCATCTTATAGCCATAGCTGGCGCCCGCGCTGGAATACGTGGCGATACCGCCGGCGTCGTTACCCGAAAGCGCCGCCAGCAGACCGGGGCCCATAGCGCCAAAGATGGCCGCGATGGTCAGCTTTTGCTTGGCGCTCGCCTTTTGTTTCGTGTTTTCCACGCGACCACCTAACCCATGACTAACATGGTAAGCAGCACCGCGGCGATGCAGTACGCCACACACGAGATCATGACGGCGATGACGTTCATGGCGGTACCCGACGTGTTAAGGTCGTGCTCATCGCGCCAGAACAGCACCATCAGATAAATCACGGCGCTCATGTTGCCCACCAGGCAGATGACGGCAGCAATGTTAAAGCAGCCGGTAAAGAGCTGCTCCTCAAGCATAGGGGCATCGGGGAACGCAGCGGTGCGCACCAGCTGCGCGCACAGGTAAGTAACAAGCGAAAGGATCAGGCCCATACCCGTGCTCTGGAAGAAGAACCCCAGATACGGCTTGGGCTCATCGTCGTGACCGTCGTACTCGAGGAAGTAGTTCTTGACGAACGACACCATGCGCGAGGCAGCCAGCAGCACGAGCGGCATGGCGCACATGGGGAACACCACCAGATGCGCGGAGCCCAGCGCCGTCCCCAGCACCGTCGCCATGATGCACGAGGCAATGCCCCACACGACGACCCAGTACTGGCGATGCACAAACCAGCTGAGCACGTTCGTCGAGTCGTCCGACGCGCTATCGCCCGAGCCGACACCGGCGATCTGCAGGTCCTCCTGATGCTCCTCGGCGATAACGTCCATGGCGTCGTCGAAGGTCACGATACCCAGGATATGACGGTTCTCGTCGCAGACAGGGATAGCTACCAGGTCATACTTGGTCATCTCATCCGTTACGTCTTCCTGGTCCTCGTCCGGCGACACATAGACCAGGTCGCGATAGGCCAGCTGACCCAGCGTGGCGTCGCGGTCGGCTACGATCAGCGTGCGCAGCGAAAGCACGCCGGTCAGCATGCCGCTCGGATCCTCGGTATAGACGTAGTAGACGCTCTCAAAGTCCTCGTCGAGTTTGCGAATCGCCTCGATGGCATCGCCGACCGTTGCCGTGGCGGGCAGGGAGACAAACTCCGAGGTCATGATGCGGCCGGCGGTGTTGTCTTCATACCCTAACAGGTTACGAATCGCCTTCTCCTCCTTGACGCCCATCAGGCGCAGGAGCTTCTCGGCCTTCTCATAATCGAGCTCGTCGATCAGGTCGGCAGCGTCGTCCGGGTCCATCATGGCCAGCATCGACGATGCGTCGGTATCGGACAGGCCCTCGAGCATCTCGGTCATGAGCTCGTCGTCATCGAACTCCGAGATGGCCTCGGCGGCCTGTGCCGTATCGAGCTGCGCGAACACCTGCGCGCGTAGGCGCGGGTCGAGCTGCTCGATGATGTCAGCGATGTCGGCAGGATGCAGCTCGCCAAGCGTCTTGTGCGACACCGAGAGTTGAATGTTCTTGGTCGAGCGGTCGAGCAGGTCCATGTAGGACCAAGCGATGATGTCCTCACTGAGCGGCTTGCCCAAGTGCTTCATAAAGCCCTCGACGACGTGCTCGAGCGCGGGACTGATTGCACGCAGCAGACCGCGGGCGCCGACCTCGGCACCCAGCAGACGCAGCTGATTTTCGCCCGACATGGAGAACTTGATGTCGTTGACACGCACGACCTTCATGCCTTGCGTATCGACGATCTGCTTATTGAGAACATCGCGCGCCAGCAACAGCTCGGTCGGTTGCAGGTACGAAAAACGGATTTCGGTGGCCGACGTCTTAAGGTGTACACCCGTCTCGTCAATACGGTCGACCCATTTGCGCCAGCTGATCATAAACGGCGTCTTGCCGGGACCACGGAACGCGAGCGACGTCACGTGTGGAAAAACTTCGCCGGTAGCAATACCAAAATCGTTGACCACGCCGAGCTTTTCGCCGTCGACGTCCAAGACCGGCAATTTGAGCATCTCACTCAGATAATTCACTGGTGCTCCCCATCATTATCCCTTCGGACTGCGGCCATGCCGGCACGCCGTCCGTGGACTTTTAGATATGTATACGCATGCGCGGGCGGCACGCCGCTCGGCGCTCACACCCCGTACATGCGCAAGAAGCACCTGCATGGGGTCATCGACTGTATGGTCGAGGTTTGGATTTCACCTGTAACCTTTCTCTTGACCCTCATTAACCGCAGTAACTATAGCATCAGCATCGCGCTACGGCACCGAATTTATGCGCTGCACATCGCAGGCATACCAAACGCTGACGCATCCGTGACATAGTCATTGGGGACGTTCTTAAACGACTAGTCGTCGGGGACACTCTTTGCGAGCGACAGAAAAGGACTGTCCCCAAGTGTCGCGTTTTCGCAAGACTGTCCCAAATTGCTAGTCGTTTAAGAACGTCCCCAATGACTACTCTGTGGTGTCGTCGTCCTCGGGGAGTTGGGGGAACACGGCGTTTTTGGGCATGGAAACCTTGGTGAGCGAGGTGAGCTTTTTGCTCAATGCCGTGTCCGTCTTGACCAGATCGCTCAACGTCACGATTTTGTAGCCATCGGCAATAAGCCCGTCGATAATCTGCGGCAGCGCCTCGAGCGTCTGCTCGGAGCACTCATCGCTATCGGTCAGCAGCACGATATTGCCCGGCGTCACCGAATCCAGCACCGTCGAGACCTGCTCGTCAGCGCCGTTGAGCAGCCAGTCGCCCGAATCGATATTCCATGAAACCACCGCGGACACCAAATCCATCGAATCGATCCAGTTTTGCTCGTCAAACGCGGCGTAGGGGGCACGCAGCAACATCGTCTCGACGCCGGTCGCCGACTTAATCGCCTCGGTGCCCTTCGCGATCTGTTTGCGCACCGTCTCGCGATCCTCGCCCTTGAGCGAATCATCGCTGTAGCTGTTGGAGCCGATCTCGCACCCGGCATCGAAAATCGCTTTGGCCGTGGCAGGCGAGGCCTCGGCCGCATCGCCCGAAAGGAAGAACGTCGCCGTGACGCCCTTTTCCTTGAGCACCTGCAGGATCTGCTTGGTCGCGCCGCTCGGACCCTCGTCAAATGTCAGGGCCACGTACTTTTCGTTGCCCTTGGGCGCCACGCTTGCGCACTCGACTACGCAGTCGGTGGCGGGCACGACCTCGCCGCGGTCCTGCGTCTTGCCCGACTGCTCGCCGACCCATACCTCGGAGCGGCCCTGAACGCCCCAGGTTTTGACATACTCAATGGCACCCGTGCCCTCGACCTTGAGCTTTGGCTCGATAGTCGTGGCCTGGACCTCGTGCTTTTCATACGCGTTGCGGCCGTCCTTGACCGTCACCTTCTCGCCGCCCTCAAGTTCACGGCTATCCCATTTGCCCTGCTTCACGCGCTTGCCGTCGACCTTCACCGACAGTTTTTCGCCGCCATGGCGCTTGAGCACGCTGTCGTCGACGGCCAGCAGATCGCCGGCGTCGTACGTTTCGGTCAGGCTTTGATCGTCGATAAGATTCTGCAACGTAGAGCCCACGCGCACCGCGGTCTTTTGCCCGTTGAGCTCCACGTCCACGCTGCGGTTGACGTAGCCCACGACGGCAGCGATAAACAGCACGAGCGCGCAACCCACGGCGATGAGCGCATAAGGCAGACGGGACGGTCGACGCGGCGAGCGCCCGTTGCCGATGCGCGCGCTGCGGTCGCTAAACCCACGGCTATGGTTGAGGTACATCGCGCCGGGCTTACGGCGACGTCGACGCTGACCGCTGGGCAGTTGCCCCAGGTCGCGGCGCGCCGTCGGACGCGCACCCGAGCGCCCGTTTAAGTTAGATCCGTTTTGGCGCATGTGCCCTCCCCCATAAACACAGCGAGCCGGAGCAACATGTCTCCGGCTCGCCTCCCATCATTTGGTACGTCGCTATTTGCTAGCTTTTGACGAGCCCCCGCTCGCCTTTTGATATTCGTCCTTAAAGGCCTTGAACATACCGCGCGTCTTGCCGAGCTGCTTGCCCAGTGCGCGACTGCCTTTGTCCACGGCGACCGATCCCTTGTCATCGAGCACCTTGGCGCCCTTCTTGACCTTATCGCCCACCACGACACTGGCCTCGGCAGCCTTGGCGGCCGCGCCGCCCGAATACCCGAGCGTCTTGACCTCGTCCGAGACAATCATCGCGCCGTTCTCGTAGCCGCGCAGCATCGTCGGCGGCACCTGCGTGTCGCCCACCAGCACGCTCGAAGCGGCACCGGCGGTCACGTAGAACGTCTGCACAATACCCGAGCGCGGCTTGAACTCAACGTCCGAGCAGTAGCCCACGACATCGCCCGATTCCGTGCGCACGTCCATGCCAACCCAGATGATGCAATCGTCCAGGTTGATATCGAGGCGCTTGGCCGCGGCGGCATCGTAGGTGCCCTTGACGTCGTCGACCGCGACAGCGCCCTCATAGACGCCGATGGCATCGAGCGCCACAAAGCGGTCGGGGCGCTCGATCATGCCCGCGATATCGGACTGGCGGACCATAAAGCCCACCACGCGCGTGCCGCCCGGGGTAAAGACGGGAAAGTGAATCTTGCCGAGCTTTTTAGGGCTGCGCGGCGTGCCGTCCTTTTTGGTGCGCTTGTCTTCGGCAGGTTTGCGGTAAACCTTGACGCCGACAAAATCCCCTGCGCGCATTATGCCTCGGTCGAGGGCTCCGTGGCCTCGGTGTCGGCCTCAGCGACGTTCTCGACCACGACGTCGGCAGCGGGCGTCACGTTGCCGCCCGAGATGGCATCGTTGAGCTGCTCGCGAAGCTGGTCCATGCGCTCGCGGGCCAGGTCGACCTTGGCGCGCAGGTCATCGGTCTTGGCGTCGACCATCGGACCAAAGTCGTTGACCGCGGCACGAGCCTCCTCGGCACTGTGCTCGTAGGTGTCACGCATGTTGTCCCAGGCATCGTTGGCGATATCGGCGGCCATGGCGCGGGTCTCGGCACCCGAGCGCGGGGCCAGAGCAACGCCGATGATAGCGCCGGCGGCAGCACCTAAGAGCGCACCGGAGACAAAGCTGAAAGTCTTTCCCATGATCATTCCTCTCCTGCGGGCACCTCGATGCCCACCGTTTGAATGCTGTCCATTATACCCGCAGCGCAACACTTGCCGTCACGCTCATCTGCGTACGGTAAAAGCGCAGGTACATGATGGTGATAAGCGAGTGAGCCTACTCCTGAGGCGCAGCCGGCATGGCCACCGTGGCAGCCGGGTCCTCGCCGGCGCCATCGACGAGCGGCAGGTTGCCCTCGTGCGCCGAGCCGGACGGAGCCGTTGCCGCACCGCCAAAGACGGCCGCGGGGGCCTCGTGGTTCTCGGCGACCGCACCCTCGGTATCGATTGCCTCCTGCGGCTCGTCGTCAAAGCTCGGGACACCCTGGGGCTCCGCGGGCTCGGGCTCGGCAGACGCCTCGGCAACGGGCTCGGCGTCGGCCTCGGCAGGAGTGTCGCCCTCGGGCGCATCCTCGGCCACGTCCTCGCCGTTCGCAGCGGCAACGGCCTCGTGCGGGTCCTTGCCCTCGGCCTCGGCACGCATGCCCAGCACCAAGTTGCGCAGGCCCGCGACCGTGCCGTCCACATCGGGGGCGGGCTGGTCGGCGTGCAGATAGGCCCAATCCATCATAAAGGTGGCCGAAGACAGCGCGCCGATAGCCAGCGCGTCGTCGGGGCACGAAAGCTCAACCTCAAAGACGCGCTCGTCGTGCTCGCTTACGCGCGTGCGGCCGCACGAGATGCTGCCGGCAAGACCGGTCTCGTTCATGAGCTCGACCGTCACGTGCTCCAGCAGGTGGCAAAGCTCGGTCTGGCCCATGCAGTCCTGGAACTCGCGACCCGAATCGCCCAGGCACAGGTGCTTGGCAATCGCGGGCACCAGGTAGTACACGCGCGCCGTGGCCTCGATATCCTCCGAGGTCATGAGCGGCATGCCGGGGTTCACCAGCACGTGCGCGCAAATCTTGTCCTCGCTGACGGTGACCTTAAGGATGTTGAACAGGCCTGCCATAACTCTCCCCTACTCGTCCTTGCCCTACTCGTCGCCGTCGTGCGGGTCCGCAGGGCCCGCACCCGACGTCGCCGGCTTCTCTGCCGAGGACTCGGAATCCTTCTTATCGGTTTCGGCCGGAGCGATCACGCGAATGAGCGAGATGCGCTGGCCACGCATCGACTGCACTTTAAACTTGTACCCCGCGACCTCAAACACCTCTCCGATGTCGGGCACCGAGTCGCAAAGCTCCAAAATCCAGCCGGCGATGGTCTCATAATCATCGCTTTCCTCGAGCGGCCAACCAAGCTCAATCGCGTCATCGCACGAAAAACGCCCATCGACGAGCCACTCACGGCGCGAGAGGCGCGTGAGGTACTTGTTGTCGGGGTCGAACTCGTCCTCGATCTCGCCGACGATCTCCTCGACGATGTCCTCGATGGTGATGATGCCGGCCGTGCCGCCGTACTCGTCCACGACGACCACGATCTGGTCGTGCGAGGTCTGCATCTCGGACAGCAGCGGCAGGATGTCCTTGGTATCGGGCACAAAGGTGGCGTCGCGCAAAAAGTCGGCGATGGGCTGGTCGCCCTTGCCGTCGAGCGCGGGCTGGATCAGGTCCTTAATGTGCGCGATGCCCGCGACGTTGTCGGGATCCTCATGATAGACGGGGATGCGACTAAAGCCGGTCTGGCGCATGGTGGACAACACGTCGGCGACCGTCTCGTCGTCCTCGCACATGGTGGTGTCCACGCGCGGCACCATGACCTCGCGAGCCACGGTGTCGCCCAGGTCAAAGATCTCATGGATCATGCGCTTTTCCTCGTCGAGCAGGTCGTCCTGCTCCGAGACCATGTACTTGATCTCTTCCTCCGAGACGTTCTGGCGGTCGTCGGCGCTCTTAATGCGCAGGATGCGGGCCAGGCCGTCGGAGCAGGCGCCGGTCAGCCACACGAGCGGGCGGGCGATCTTTTGGAACACGGAGAGCGGTCCCACAACCTGCTTGGATACGCCCTCGGCGTTAGCGAGGCCGATGCGCTTGGGCACGAGCTCGCCGATCACGATGGACACAAAGGCGACCGCGACGGTGATGATGACCGGCGCCAGGCCGCGCGCGATGGCTGAAAGCGGCGCGATGCCAAAGCTCATGAGCCACGTGGCGAGCGGGTCGGACAGACTCGTCGAGGCGACGGCGGACGAGGCGAAGCCCACGAGCGTGATGGCGACCTGGATGGTGGCGAGCAGCTGGTCGGAATCGGCGGCGAGCTGGACGGCGCGCTCGGCGCGTTTATCGCCCTCCTCGGCATCGTGCTCCAACACGGCGCGCTTAGCCGTGGTGAGAGCCATCTCGGACATAGAGAAGTAGCCGTTGATGAGGGTCAAAACGAGGGTGGTGATAAGGGAGATGGTTATGTCCATCGGGAGTTTCTCGAACCTCCAAGATTCGGGACGTTGGGTAGTAAGCGTAGGTGACGGATAGGGCAATTGCGCCCGGCGGCCGCTTGGATAGGTCCGCGGGCACAGACGCGATCGC
The DNA here is from genome assembly GCF_003465685.1 of Collinsella sp. AF04-24. Taxonomy (NCBI): domain Bacteria; kingdom Bacillati; phylum Actinomycetota; class Coriobacteriia; order Coriobacteriales; family Coriobacteriaceae; genus Collinsella; species Collinsella sp. AF04-24. The sequence continues at coordinate 108,587 of NZ_QSBK01000002.1, read as the reverse complement.
TAGATTACGAAGAGAATCACCGCCATGAACTGGAAGATGCTGCCGGCGAGCACCCACAAGTGGAAAACACTGTGCAGATAGCGCACGTTTTTGGCGATGTAGAACGGCACGCCCACGGTGTAGCACACGCCGCCGACGGCGAGCAGGGCAAGCGCCACGGGGTTGAGCAGCGACACGAGCTCGGGCAACTTAAAGACGACGAGCCAGCCCATCAGCAGGTAGACCAGGCCGCATGCCCAGTGCGGTTGACGCTCGCGCATAAAGCACTCGAGGGCAATGCCGATAATGGCGATGGCCCACACGGCAAAGAACAGTGCAGCGCCACCGTCGTTTGCGAGCGTGATGAGGCAAAACGGCGTATAGCTGCCGGCAATAAGCAGGTAGATGCAGCTGTGGTCGATGATGCGAAACACGCGCTTGGCGCGCGCGGGCTGAATCGCGTGATAGAGCGTGGAGGCCAAGTATTCGAGGATGATACTGACGCCATAGACAATCGCCGCGGCCATGTGGGCCGGGCCTCCGCCGCGCAGGGCAGCGAATACGATCAGGAGCACCAGGCCCGCGATACCCAGCAGGCAGCCGACACCATGGGTGACGGAGTTCATGATCTCCTCGCCCACCGTGTAGTGTGGAACGGCCGCGGTCTTGGGTCGCGGCTTAGAACTGTCGCTCGAATCGGACATGCCGGTTACATCCTCCAACGTAAAGAGTTCTCAACACTATATCAAAGCGTCTGGGCACGTGCGAAATTTGCACCATACGCGTCCCTTTGTTTACCCATTCTTTGCTTGTTGACGCATCAACGGCGAACATCCATAATGCGCTTGTTTTAAATGTTGATGTATTAACATCTATAAGGAGAACCGTAAATGCCTCAAAGCGCACACCCCCATCGGAAGCTCAAGATAGCCGGCGTTGTTGCGTTGGTGCTCGTCGTCGCGCTGCTTGGATTTGCCGGCAACTTTTTGTTTGACTTTGCCCTGAACCCCCAAGCGCCGTACACCATGAAGATGATGCAGGATAGCAAGAACGACAAAGAAGGTGAGCAGCCGGATGCCGAGGACACCGAGGCGCGGGCATGGTTTAAGGAAAACCGCAAGAGCAGCAGCCTAACCGCAGATGACGGAACCGAGCTCGCCGCTTGGTATTTCGCCGCCTCGGAGAACACCCACGATTACGCTGTCTGCCTACACGGATACACCGATGAGCCCATCGGTATGGCCCGATACGCCAAACGATTCCATGACCGCGGCATAAACGTGCTCGCGCCTGCCGCCCGCGCCCACGAGCGTTCCGGCGGCGACTATATCGGCATGGGCTGGCCCGAGCGCCTCGACATCGTCGCATGGATCGAGCGAATCGTTCAGGCTGACCCCGAGGCGCGCATCCTGGTCTTTGGCGAGTCGATGGGTGCGGCAACCGCCATGGACGTCGCGGGGGAATCTCTGCCCGCAAACGTGAAATGCATTATCGAGGACTGTGGCTATACGAGTGTTTGGGACGAGTTTTCCCTACAGCTCAAGGACGTGTTCGGCCTGCCCAGCTTCCCCTTGCTCGATGTGGCGAACCTGGTGTGCAGGGTGCGCGCGGGCTACGACTTTCATACGGCGAGCAGCGTGGAGCAACTCAAACACGCGACGGTTCCCATGCTGTTTATCCACGGCGACCAGGACACCTTTGTGCCGTACGACATGCTCGACCAAAACTACGACGCGTGCGCCAGCAAGGTCAAGCAAAAGCTCACCATCCATGGCGCCACCCACGCCAAGAGTGCGCAAGTTGACCCCGAGCTCTACTGGAATACGGTCGACGACTTCCTCGGAAAGAATTTTTAGGCAAAAAGCAACGTCCGGGGCTTTATCTGACCCCCTATTTTCGGAAGTATGCGGCAAAATCTGGAACTGCCGACCAGACCGCAGTTTTATCAACAATTTATCAGGGGTTTTGTTGCCAAAAAACGTCGTGCGCTCGGCGGTCTTGAAATTTGCCGCATACTTCCGGAAAGCCGCCCGCGAGCGCTGTGCTCGCGGGCGGCTTTTGCTCGACTTACGCCACAAAGGCACTTGATATGTTCAATAGCTAGGCGCTATTTGACCTCGATGAGCTCATACTTGCTCGTGCCCAGGCCGATCTTCTCGGCATGCGCGATGCAGGAGCGCCAGTCGGTGTCGGGGTGCGTGATGCAGAAGGGGTCCTTAGCCTGCTCGCCCTTCAAATGCTCGTGATTGTGCTCCATTTTGGCCGCGCTGTCGGTAAGCACGGTGTTGGGCAGCGGCTCGGATGCCAGAACGGCGTCGGCACAGGCCTGGTCGATGGCGACCGGGTCGAAGCTCGCGAACATGCCAATGTCGTTGACGATGGGCGTGTCGTTCTCGGCATGGCAGTCACAGTTGGGGCTAATGTCCATGGCGAGCGAGATGTGGAAGCTCGGGCGGCCGTCGACGATAGCCTTGGTGTACTCGGCGATCTTGCAGTTGAGCACGTCGGCTGCGGCGTCATAGTCGGGATTGATGGCATCCTGGTTGCACACGCCGATGCAGCGGCCGCAGCCCAGGCAGCGGTCGTGGTCGATGGCGGCCACGTGCACCTCGACGGTCTTGCCGCTCGCAAGCTCGCGCTCGCGGGTGCCATCGAACGAGATGGCGTTGTGCGCGCAGATCTTTTCGCAGGCACGGCAGCCAACGCAGTGCTCGGTCGCGACGCTCGGCTTGCCAGCGGCGTGCTGCTCCATCTTGCCGGCACGGCTGCCGCCGCCCATGCCCAGGTTCTTCATGGCGCCGCCAAAACCGGCCTGCTCATGGCCCTTAAAGTGCGTGAGGCTGATCACGATATCGGCATCCATGAGCGCCTGACCGATCTTTGCCTCGCGCACGTACTCACCGCCCTCGACCGGGACGAGCGCCTCGTCGGTACCCTTGAGGCCGTCAGCGATGATGATCTGGCAACCCGTGGCATACGGGGTAAAGCCATTCTGGTAGGCGGTGTCGATGTGCTCGAGCGCATTTTTGCGGCTACCCACATAGAGCGTGTTGCAGTCGGTAAGGAAGGGCTTGCCGCCCAGCTCCTTCACGACATCCGCGACGGCGCGGGCGTAGTTGGGGCGCAAAAAGCTCAGGTTGCCCAGCTCGCCAAAGTGAATCTTAATGGCGACGAACTTGTTCTCAAAGTCGATCTGCTCAATGCCGGCGCGACGGATGAGGCGCTTAAGCTTGTCAAGCTGGCTCTCGCGAGCATGCGTGCGCAGGTTGGTGAAGTACACCTTTGCCGGTGCTGCGGGTGCGGTTGCGGTCATAGATATATCCCCTCGGTCTATATGGCGTTACAGACATAGAGGATGGTACCCGGTGAAGTGGGGTTGAAGTCAAGCACGGCCACTCATTGGGGACAGACTTAAATGAGTGCCGTCAGGGACAGTCCCTGCCAGCCCGGCCGACAAACCACTCATTGGGGACGGACTTAAATGAGTGCCTCCCTTCCGGCAGTTGGGGACAGTCCTTGCCAGCCCGGCCGGCGAGCCGGCGAATCGGCAAAGACCGTCCCCGATGACTAGTCGTTCAAGAACGTCCCCGATGACTACTCTTGCACCTTGAGGGCCTCGGCTAGGCTGACGTGCTTGATAGAGCGCGTGTGTAGCAGCGCCACGACCAGGTAGGTCGCAAAGCCGATGCCGACGCATGCAGCCATGGACCAAGCGGGCACGTAGATCTCGATATTGCCGTTGTAGGCGAGCAGCATCGAGCGGAAAATCGCGGTCAGCGAGCCAATGATCACGGGCAGGCTCAGCACGAGTGACACCGCCACGCACAGCGTGATCGAGCGGATGTACAGATGCGAGATCTCGCTATCGCGATAGCCAAAGACTTTCATGTAGCTGATCGAACGGGCGCTGTGGTCGATCACCGCCTTGGTCAGCAGGTACATAAACAGCAGGAAGATAAACACCGCGAGCCCGACCATCATGCCGATCATTTTGCTCATCATGCCGATAAACTGGTCGCCCACGGCGCGCATGTCGTCGGGCGTGGTGTCGCCGGCAAAGTAGCGCGCGTCGAGGTCGAGCTTCTCGTTGCTCACATAGCCGTTGAAGTAGGCGGCATCGTTGTCGAACAGCTCGTTAAAGTCATCGATGCTCATATAGATGTTCATGTCCGACTTTGAGCCCCAGGAGCAGCCCTTGCCCGCGTACTCAAGGGAATAATCCCGAGCCTCGTACTTGTCGCAAAGCTCGACCTTCTGGCCCTCGCTCCAGCCAAACTTGTCGAGCAGGCCGCCGCCAAAGACGACGTGTCCGTCGCCGATGTTGAGGCCCTTCCAGTAGCGCGAATCGGGCGAGATGCCGTAGACGGAAATCGTCTCCTCGCCATTACCATCGCCGCGGTCGTATTGCAGCTGGTAGACGGCATATTTCTCGGCCTGCGCGATTGCGCCCGCGCCGTTGTCGGTCGAATTGACCGGGTGGATATCGTCGTTGTCAGTGTCGATCTTAGAGGCCTTGTCGATCAGGCCGATGGCCTCGTCGCGGTTGCAGCCGAGGGCAGCGGCAAGGTCATCGAGGCGCGCGTAGAGCGCGTCCTTCTTGTCCTGGACCCCGGCGAGCGCGTCCTGCGCCGCGGCCAGGCTCTCGGCAGACGGAGAGCTGGCCGCGGCATCGGTTGCCGTCTGCGCCGCATCGGCCGCGTCATCGAGCTCGTCACTGGCATCTTGGGCGGCGGAGAGCAGCGCGCCGTCAACCGACTGCAAGCGCTCGAGTGCCGACCACTGCTCGCGCTCCTCGGCAGTGCCCTCGAGCTCCAGCGGAGCCTTGAGCGTGTACTGGTGCTCGGCGACCAGGCTTGTCTCCAGGTTGTCGGCGTAATGCGTCATCGTGGGCAGAATCGCCAGGCCAAAGAGCAGCAGCAGCGAGGCAAACGCAATGCCCACGAAGAGCGTGGCGAAGTTGCCTAGGTTGCGCAGGAAGATACGAAGGCGGAAGCGCGAGACAAAGCCCATGCGCTCCGGCAGCTGCAAGCCGCGCTTGGTGCCCGATTTGCCGCTCGCCTCGTGACGAAGGAACTGCAACGGCGTCTTGCCCATCTTGCGAAGCAGGCCCACCAGCGTGATGAGGATGAGCGCGGCAGCGGGAACCACGGCGCACTTCACAAAAATCTCCCAGCTCCAGTACACCTGGAAGGGAGGCAGGCTGTACGAACCGTAATAGAGGCCGCGCATGGGCTCGGTAAAGAACGCGACGCCGAGCGCGGTGCCCAAAAGCGCCGCGAGCACGCCCACGATGGCGGGAAGTGCCAGGTAGTGCAGCACGATCTCGCGTCGACGATAGCCGCTGGCGAGCAGCGTGCCGATGATGGCGCTCTCCTCCTCGATGGTGGCGTCGGTAAGGACCACAAAGACAAACGCCATGATCACGATGATAATGTCGAGCAGCGTCATCCACATCATGGAGTCGCCGTCTACGTCGTCGCGCGCGTAGCCAATACCCTGGTTGGAATCGGCGTCGATCAGATCGTCCACGCGCGCATCGGCATCGGTCAGCGCCTCGACCATATCCTGCTCCGCATCGATGCGATCCGCGGTGGGGAGGTCGCGATCGGTAAAGGCAAAGGAGTAGGTGTAGGCAGGTGCACCACCGGCATCCTCGAGCGCGGCAAAGCCGGCGTCGGTGACCTCGGCCACGCCGTACGTGATGGTGTTCACCGTAAAGTCCGAATTGTCGAGGAACAGCGCCTGGCTATCGGGCTGGGTCATGATGCCGCAGATGGTGTAGGTGCGGCCCTCAAGCTCAACCTTATCGCCCACGGCGAGGTCGTTGTTGGTGGCAAAAACGCGGTCGATAGCCACCTCATCGTCCGTCTTGGGCTGCCTGCCCTCACAGTAGGACGCGATATCGACCTTGGTGCGGTGCGCATAGGTGCGCAGCGTGCGCTTGGTGCCGTCGTCGCCGGCGGTCTTTTTGATGATGGCGTCGATGGAGAAATTCTTGTAGAGCGTGACGCCGCCGACGTCGTCGGCTGCATCCTCGGCTGCCTTGAGCTGGTCGTCGGTAGCCTCGAAGGAGGTGGTCACGCGGCCGTCCTCAATCGTGTACGCATCGCGCATGTCGTCGATAAGGCAGCCGATGGAATGCGCCGCGAGCAAAAAGCCCGAGGTAAGGGCGATGCTCCCGCACATAAGCAAAAAGATGCCCAGGTACTTGCCGATATTGCGGCGCAGCTCGCGCGGGAGACGTTTTGCGAGAGGTGTCATGGCGCCGCCTACCAATCGAGCTCGGCGGCCGCGACGGGCGACTCGTTGAGCTCATCCTCGACGATGCGCCCGTCGCGCAGGCGCAGCACGCGATTTGCCATGCGCGCGATGGCGGCATTGTAGGTAACAATGATGATGGTGCAGCCGTAGGTGCGGTTGACATCCTCCATGAGCCGCAAGATTTCCTTGGATGTCTTGTAGTCAAGCGCGCCCGTGGGCTCGTCGCACAGCAGCAGGCCTGGGTTTTTGACGAGTGCACGGCCGATGGCGCAGCGCTGCTGCTGGCCGCCCGAGACCTGGCGTGGGAACTTGTTGCGGTGCTCGTAGAGGCCCAGCGAACGCAGCAGGTCGTCGACATTGAGCGGGTTTTTGGACAGGTGCGCCGTGACCTCGATGTTTTCCTTGATGGTAAGGTCGGGCACCAGGTTGTAGAACTGGAAGACAAAGCCCAGCTCGCGGCGGCGGTACTCGCCCAGATCGGCAGGCTTGAGCGCGGTGAGGTCGCAGCCGTCCACCATGATGGAGCCGCCGTCGGCATCCTCCAGGCCGCCAATGAGGTTGAGAAAGGTCGACTTGCCCGAGCCCGAGGGTCCCAGCATGACGCAGATCTCGCCGCGGTTGATGGACGTGTCGATGCCGTCGAGCACCGTCAGGCGCGCATCACCGTCGCCATAGTGTTTCTTGAGCCCTTTGACCTGGACATAGGCTTGCTTTGTCGCCATGTTATCCCCCGTTGTTAGCCTTCTGCTACTTTTCTAGGGTAATAGTAAACCTGGGCGAACTATTTTTAAGCGACGTGCGCGACTTTTTTCCAACCTACTCATTGGGGACAGACTTAAATGAGTGAAATCGCTCATTTAAGTCTGTCCCCAATGAGTGCCGGCAGGAAAGGAGCGTCCCCAAGTGCCGACATATTGGGACAGTCCCTGCCAGCCCTGCCGGCGAATCGGCAAAGACTGTCCCCAATGACTAGGTGGCTAGGCGTGGGATTTGTTGTGCGCGAGGGCTAGGCCTACGGCGGCGATGGCCGCGGCAAAGAGCACCGTGACGCCCAGATCGCAGGCGATGTCGCCCAGCACGGTGGACGTCAGGTCCGCGGCGAGCGCCTTGCCGATCGCTTCGTTCACCCAATACGTCGGCACAAAGTGCGCCACCGTCTGCACGGCCGAGCCCATGAGCGACAGTGGCATCCAGGCGCCGCCCAAAAACGTCATGAGCATGCCGAGCAGGTTGCCCACACCGTTGAGCAGCTCCTCGCGCGCGCCCAGGCTCGACAGCGTAAAGCCAACGGCCAGCGGCGTGCACGCCAGGGCAAACGTTGCCGCCAGCGCCAGGCACACGCGACCCACGCCGACCTCGGCAACCGCGCTGGCAAAGCCCACGACGCCCATCATGCTCGACACGAGCCAGATGCAGACGGCGAGCACGGCGGCGGCCGCGAACACAGCGAGCGAACGCTGGCGCTCAGAGACCGGGCTGGCATCCATGCGGCGCACGCGCTCGGGCTCGTTCATGCCCGAAAACACCAGTCCCACCGACACGATGACCGACGAGATGATCGCGTACGCGCCAAAGTTGAAGTACGACTCGAGCGTGGTAGCAGCAGTCGAGTCGACCTTGACCTGCTCGATCTGGACCTCCGCGCGCTTTGCGGCCGCGTGCTCGGCGGCCCTTGCGACGTCACCGTTGGAGGCAGCGGGTTCAAGCGCCGCCGCAGCGCCCGCGAGCGAGATCCAGCGCGAGGCCTCGGCGGACGAAAGCGCCGCCGCCATGGTGCCGGAACCATAGGTCACGTCGAGCTTGGGCAGGGCCTCCCCCGCACGGGCGGCTGCAACAAGATCGTCCTCAAACCCCTCCGGGATAAAGAACACGCAATCGGCACTGCCCTTGGCGCTGTTGCTCTTGGAGAGCGCGTCGGCAAGGTCGTATGTGTCGTCGCCGACGCCCGTGACCAGGTCAAAGCGTGAGCCCAGGTGCTTGGTAAGCGCCCGCGAAAGGTCGCTATTGTCGCGGTCGACCACGATCACGTTGGTGTCGTAGGGCTTGTACTCGGTAAGCTGCGACGAGTTCCAGCTCACCGAAGCCGCGATGAATACGCCCATGAGCGAGATGAACACCGTATAGATGAGCAGGTAGAACGGGTGCGCCAGCGCCATGCGAAGCGCGGTCTTAAAGGTGCTCATAGCGGCTCCTTCCAAAGATCAGCGTAGCGGCGGCGACAAACACCAGGGCCATCAGGACGAGCGCGCCGGCGCGAACAGCGAAGGGCCCCAGGTCCTCAAAGAAATACAGGCGATTGAACATGTCGCAGATGAGCTTGACGGGGTTGAGCCAGCACTCGACCGGACAAGCGCGGGCGACGTCGTCGGCAAGCGCCATCGCCGGCTCGCCGTAGAGGCCGGCGAACAGGGCGCACGTGGTGGCAAAGCCCGTGAGGATGCCCGACTTGGATGCCTTGCCGCCCTTAACGGGAAGCGTGCCCACAAAAAGCCCCAGGCCCGTGGCGGCAAGCGCGGATGCAGCCCCGCCCAGCAGGCACAACCCCTCGCGCCCGCCAAAGTCGACGCCCACGACCAGGCGCACGTAGCCGATCGCAACCGCCATCGATGCAAAGGAAACCAGCCACGAGCCGACAAAAATGCCGGCCAGCGACGCCGTCTTGGAAAGACCGCCCACGCAGCGGCGCGCGCCAAGGCCCGACAGATTAGGCTGCAAATCGACGACGCTCAAGGCGGCAAACTCGGCAGACATCATCGCGACCAGGCCAAAGAGCGCGTAGTAGTAGATGACCGTGCCATCGGGCGTGGCACGAGTCAGGCTCACGCGGCGGGTTCCGCCCTCGAGCGACAGGGCGTGCGCAACCGCCGCCGGATCGGCGAGCGCCGCCGGGTTGTCCTGGGCAATCTGGCGCATGAGCTCGGCATTTTGCGTATACGAGCTTGCCACCGTTTCAAGGATGCTGCGGTCGGTAAGCACCGACGAGGCGCGCGAGCTGTCGTAACTCGATAGCAGCGTGAGCCTGGGCGTGCCCGCGGCATCAACCGTATAGATGCCCGCGACCTCGCCGGCCTTGAGCGCTTTGCGCGCGGCAGCCAAGTCTTCGTACTCGCTCACATCGAGCAGCTGATCGTCGCCTGCCTTGGCAAGCGAAGCTGCCACATCCTTAAAGGTCGAGGCATCCCAGGCCTCGTCCGCCACGACGGCAACCGGCACCGGGTCGACCGTGCCGTCGGAGCTGAGGTTCGCAAACATAAACATGAACATCGTGGAAAGCGCGATAGGAAAGAGAGCGCCCCAGACCCACGTGCTCGGCCGGCGCAGCAGCGTCTTGACCGTGGTGATGATGGTGTTGAACATGGCCGCCCCCTAGTCGCGCAGCTCGCGGCCGGTAATCTCGAGGAACACGTCGTTGAGGGTCGGCGGTTCGGAATAGATGCGGCCGAGCGGCACGTCATGCGAGCGCAGCGCATCGAGAATGTCCGTCAGGTTGTGCGGGCTCGCTTCGCACGAAAACGTGAGCTGTCCCGCCGTTGCCGAAAGGTCCAGAACGTGCGGCAGGCTTGCGACGGCACCGAGCGCCGCACTCGGAACCTCGCCGACCTCGATTACAATCTTCTCGCCCATCTGAATCATGCGCTTGAGCTCGTCGTTAGTGCCCTGCGCCAGCACGCGGCCGCCGTCCATGATCATAATGCGGCTGCAGATCTGCTCGACTTCCTCCATGTAATGGCTGGTATACACCACCGTGGCGCCCTCGTCGCGCAGGCGGCAGATGCCCTCCAGGATGGCGTTGCGGCTTTGCGGGTCGACCGCCACCGTGGGTTCGTCAAAAAAGATGAGCTCGGGCTTGTGCGCGATGCCGCAGGCAATGTTGAGACGACGCGCCAGGCCGCCCGAGAGCTTGCCGGGGCGGAACTTGGTTAAGTCGCCCAGGCCGACAAAGTCGATCGCCTCGTCCACCAGCGCGCGGCGGCGCTTGCGGTCGTTGACGTAGAGACTGCAGAAATAGTCGATGTTCTCGCGCACGGTAAGCTCGTCGAACACCGCCACCTGCTGCGGCACCACACCGATGCGGCGCTTGAGGTCGTAGCGGGCGGGCGTCATGCGCTCGCCGAATAGCTCGATGGTGCCCTTGTCGTAGGCGAGCAGCTGCAGGATGCAGTTGATGGACGTGGTCTTGCCCGAGCCGTTGGGGCCCAGCAGGCCAAAGATCTCGCCAGGGGCGATGCACAGGTTAAAGTGGTCGAGCGCGATAAGATCGTCGTAGCGCTTGACGAGATTTTCGACGTGGACGATGTCTGTCATGAGGCGGCCCTTCTGTTGATTGCGGCCCGGTACGATTGCATCATCGCAGGAACCGCCGGCGCGCACCAGTGAGCTTTGTCACGAGTGCGGGGCTTGGTCGCGTGGCCTGCTGACGCGACCGTCCCGCCGCGTGGGAGGAATGTCACGCTTGCTCTGAGTGGCGCCTCCCCCGTGCGCGGCATCGCGTACAATACCCGTATGAACAGGCTATTCGACAAATCGATCGTGCTGGCGTGCTGCATCGCAGCCGCCACGGGCCTTGCTGTGGATGCTCGCCTGGTCGCGGCGTTTTGCCTTGGCGTTATTGCCACCTCGCTGGCTGAGCTCGCGCAGGGGAAAAGCGCCCGGCGCGCGAGCGAGACCGCGAGCTGCGCTTACGTCATCGCGGCCGTTTTCGTGCCGCCGTTTGTGCCGTTTGCGCCTCTCGCCCTCTATGACATCGCGCGGCGGGCGCGCCGTGAGCACGCCTGGGCCGCGCTGGGCATTGGCGCCACCTTTGTCTTTGCGCTCGTCGCGGACCTTCGCACCGACGCGCTCACCGCCCGAACGCTCCTGCTGACCGCCATCCTTTCGGTCGCCGCCACGTTGCTGTCGCTGCGCACCGCGCAGCTGGAGCGCGAACAGGAACGCATGCGTCGCACCCGCGACAAGCTGCAAGAACGCGCCCTGGCACTCGAGGCACGCAACCGCGACCTCGCCGACCGCCAGGACTACGAAGTCGAGCTCGCGACGCTCGCCGAACGCGCCCGCATCGCGCGCGAAATCCACGATAACGTGGGCCACCAGCTCACGCGCGCTTCGCTTCAAACCGAAGCCCTGCGCGTGGTCCATGCCAACGAGCCCGGCGTTGCCGCCGATTTCGCCGACGTCAAATACACCGTTGACGAGGCGCTCCAGCTCGTGCGCGCCAGCGTCCACGCGCTCAACGACAATGCAACCAACCTCTCCGTGCAGCTCGAACGCATCGTTGAAGGCGCACGCTCGGACAGCGGTCCGCAGATTGAGCTTGAGGTTTTGACCGAGCATGCGCCCGCCAACGTCGCCAACTGCTTTGCGGCGGTGCTGCGCGAGGCGCTTTCCAACGCCATGCGCCACGCCCATGCCAAAACCATTACCGTGCGGTGCATGGAGCATCCGTCGTTTTACCAGCTCATCGTTACCGATGATGGCGCAGACGCGACCCCGGCGAGCAGCAGCAACGTCGCAGAAGGCATGGGGCTCGTCTCCATGCGCGAGCGCGTCGAGGCGCTTGGCGGAACCTTCACCGCCGGCCTGCGCGCCGGCGCCCCCGGCTGGCGCGTGTTTGCCACCGTCCCCAAACAGCAAGGAGATGACGCCCGATGAGGCTCATAGTTGTCGACGACGACCGCTTGGTAGTCGATTCGCTCAAGATTATCCTGGGCGCCCAGCCGCAGATCGAAGTGGTGGGCACCGGAGCCGACGGCAACGACGCGGTGGCACTCTACGCCGAGCACGCGCCCGATATCGCGCTGCTCGACATTCAGATGCCGGGGCGCGACGGCCTTTCGGCGGCGGGCGAAATCCTTGAGCGCGACCCTTCGGCGCGCGTGGTGTTTCTGACGACATTCTCGGATGACGAGTACATTGTGTCGGCGCTCAAACTGGGCGCCCGCGGCTACTTGATTAAAACCGATGTCGCCGTCATTCCTCCGGCGTTGGCGCAAGTCATGGACGGCAAACGCGTGCTCGAGGGTAAGGCGATCGAAGATATCAACTTTGATGGGACGGGCGTCGATGCCGGCACGACCCGCCGGCCCGCGGCCTTCGCCAGCCTAACCGACCGCGAGTTCGAAGTCGCCGAGCTCATCGCCCGCGGCCTCGACAACAAGGAGATTGCCGCCACCGCCTATATGGGCGAAGGCACCGTACGCAACCACATCAGCTCGATCCTGGCAAAGATGGGCCTGCGCAACCGCACGCAGATCGCCATCGCCTACCTGCGAGGGTAGTTGCCCGACGATCAACCGCTCCGGCATAGCAAAATGGCTGCCACCGATTTAATGCCATTTCAAAACTATGCCGGTTTCCGGGGCTGAGTCACGAGTCCCCAACCATGCCGATATTCGTGAAAATAAAACCGCAGGTAGACGAGCCGTCATTTTGCAGAAAACGCGGATATGGATGGGAGTCCTGAGTTTAGCCCCGAAAACGGCATGGTTCTGTTTGAACGGTCCTGCGCGAACGCACCCACCAGCCGCGTGGGGCCAAAAATGATCCGTTTTCCTCCGTCCCCGGGGGATCATTTGGCGGCGCCAACCACGAAATCGGCCCATCTACTACGTTTGACTCGATACCCCCAACCATACCCCCGTTTTCCAGAAAATCGCAGGCGTTCTACCTGCGGTTTTGTTTTCGCTTTTTTGGCATGGTTGGGGGTAAGGGGATAAACGTAGTAGATGGGCCGATTTCGTGGCGGCCCTTCCTCCCCTGCGCACAAA
>NZ_QSBK01000002.1:0-95573 GCF_003465685.1 Collinsella sp. AF04-24 | reverse complement strand
CCGATTTCGTGGCGGCCCTTCCTCCCCTGCGCACAAAAGTGCCGCCACGGAGAAGGGAGACGTCTCCGTGGCGGCTGGGGGTGGGGGGTGGGGCTATGTTCTGGCTCCCCGCCGGTCGCCCGGGGCCTTTTGGCCCCGGGCGCTGCCAGCGTGCCTAGCGCTTACGGATACCCCAGACCAGGGCTCCGACGCCGGCCATGGCGATGACGAATGCCATGAGCAGTGCGGCGGCCTGCTGGTCACCCGTGGTGGGCAGGAAACCCTTGACCGTCTTGACGATGTTCGTCACGGTCTTGGGCGTGCCGGGATCGGGCGTCGGCACGGGCGTCTCGGGCTTCTTGTACGTGTTGTTGAACACGATACCCTCGACGCTCTTGTCGCCCTTGGTAAAGGTGACGTTCGCCTTGAGGTTGCCCTCGCCGTCGTCGACCACGTTGACGGTCGCGGTAAAGACGGACTTGTCGTAGGTCATACCGGCCTCGTCGCCCTTGACCTCGCTGATGGTGTAGACGTACGTACCAGGCTCGTCGTACTCGAACTTGTCGAAGTTAATCTTGCCGTCGGCATCGTTGGTGACGGTGGACTCGATGTCCTCGCCAACGAGCTTAAAGCTAAACTCGTCCTTCTTGAGCTCGCGTCCCTCGAGTACCTTGATGGCGCCGATGGAAACCTGCGTGGGCATGGCGTGATACTTGTTGGTAAAGCCAGCCGACTCGGTGGTTCCCTCGAGCTTGTGCGTCGCGGTCAGCGTGCCGTCACCATTGTCGGAGACGGTGGTCACGACGGTGTAGGTCGTACCGTCATAGGTGACGCCCTTGTACAGGCCGAGCGCGTTGGGGCAAGCCTCGCGCAGCGTGTACATGTGCGTGCCGGGTGCCTCGTAGCGGATCGGGCTCAGCGTAACGGTGCCGTTAGCGTCGTTGGTGCCGCTAGCGACAGTCACGCCGTCCTCGAGCAGCTCAAACGTGAACTCGCCAGCTGCAAGATCACGTCCGGTCAGACGCTTGACGGTCGTGACCTGATCGGTCACGGAAGAATCGGTAGGCGTCACGCTGTACGTGTTGGTGAACGTAAAGTCCGCACCGTCGCCGCCGTCGCGCTTGACGCTCAGGTGCCCAGCGCCGTCGTCAGTCACGGTGTAGGAAACCTTGCGCGCGGTATTGGCGTCGTTAGTCACGCCAGGGGCGGTGCCGGACTCGGTCACCGTGTAGGTAAAGGTGTGCGAGCGCGGGGCAGCGGGATCTGCGGGCTCGGACTCGTCGCTGGGCTCGTCGGCGTTGGCATCAGCGTCGGCGTTGGCCTCTTCAGCCTCTGCCTCGTCGGCCTCGTCTGCCTCGGCCTTATCGGTCGCATCGTCCGTCACGCCCAGGGCGCGGTTGAGGTCCTCGAGCGTAAAGTGGATCTTGCCAAAGTCCACGTTGCCGGCCGCGTCGTTGGTTGCGGTCGTGCGCTCGGGCATCGGGGCACCCGCCTCATCGGCGGCCACGGTAAAGGTAAACTTACCCGTGATGTCGGCCGGGGTCAGGCCCTCGGCAGCCTGGAGCTTCTTGGTGCCGGTAAGCGCGGCGTCAACGGCATCGGCGCCGTAGACGTTCTCGAACAAGGGCTCGATGCCACCGTAGTCGACCGTTGCCGTCAGGGTACCGTCACCGTTATCGACGACGATAACCTTAAAGCCAAAGTACCACGTTGTAGCAGAAACGCCGTTCGGCAGCCCGTGTATAGCTTCGTAGGCCGTGTAGTTAATGGTCCAAGCAAGCTTACCGTCCTTGTCGGTACGATGGGCAAGCCCGGCAGACTCAAGATCGGCAAGCATCTTGGTGTCGTAGTGCAGCGCATCAAAGCTCACGTGCCCACCGATATTGGGCTTGAGATTTTCATAACCCACAAGCTCACCCTGATAGGCGATACCGAACCAGAACTCGCCGTCAACCATCGGGCGACCGGTCAGGGTCTTGGCGGCAACGACCTGAGCAGCGGTGCCACCAGGCGTGTTGGTCGTAGCGCTATAGCTGTTGACGAACGGGACCACGGCGCTCTCGACCGCGGCCGCGCCGGTCTTGTACTCGGTCACCAGCGTGCCCTCGGAACCGCCGGAGACGGTCGTCGTGGCGGTGAGCGTGCCGGCGGTGTCGTCGGCGATGGCGATCGTCACGGTGCGGACAGCGTCGTCGTAGGTGTAACCCGGCTGGCCGTCATTCTTCTCGGCAACGGTGTATGTAAAGGTCTTGCCGGCATCAGCCTGCGTAAATTTGACCTCATGGCCCGCCAGAATGTCAATCTGGCCGACTGTTCCCTCTATCGTTGCGGGGGACTCATAGTTGTTGGCCCCGGGCAGCAGGCCAAGTGCGCTAGCCGAATCATCGTCGGCGGGCGTCACGGTAAAGGTGAACTGGCCCTCGGTCATGGGGCGTCCGTAGAGGGTCTTGCTGAGCTTGAGGCCGCCGGCCGCGGCGTAATCGAGCTCAGTGCGGTACGTGTTGGTAAAGCGTCCGTTTTCCTTCTTAGTGACGTTGGCGGTCAGGGTGCCATCGCTGTCCTCGGTCACGGTCACTTCGGCGGTTGCGACATGCGCGTCATACGTCATGCCGACCGTGCTGCCCGCGTTCTCGCGAATCTCGTACTTATAGGTTCCGGCAGCGGTGTAGTGGATCTTACCGAACTTGATGGCGGCGATGCCGTCCTTCGCGTCCCTCTTGCTCACGGTTACGGTTGCGGGATCGGGCAGCGGGGTGCCTTCGGGGGCGGTGATGGTAAAGCTGAACTCGTCCCCATCCGTCCAGTCGCGACCGTCAATAGCCTTGCTCAGGCCAAAGTCGAGCTCGGTCTCGAGCGGGGTCACGCTGTAGGTGTTCTTGAAGATCGCAGCCTCAGCATTCTTCAGAACATGCTGGGCGCTGAGCGTGCCGTCGCCGCTATCGGTGATGGTCGTCTCGATGGCGAACTTGGCGTCACTGTAGGTAATGCCCTTGCTGGTGGTTCCGCCCTTGACCTCGCGCAGCGTGTAAGCGTGCGTTCCGGCCTTGTCGTACTTCACGGCGCTCATCGTGATCTTGCCATCGGCGGCGTTCTTGCCGGTGGCGACGACCTTGGCGTCCTTGTCCCCGCCCTCGACGAGCTCGAAGGAGAACTCGCCCTCAGCCATGTCGCGGCCGGTCAGGAACTTGGTCGCGGTAATCTGTTCGGTGACGCTCGTCTCGACAGGCTTCACGTTATAGGTATTGGTGAACGCAAATGCCGCATCGCCGTCCGGCTTGTGGGATACGCTCAGATTACCCTTGCCGTCATCGGTCACGGTGTAGGAAACCTTGCGCGTGGCGTTAGCGTCGTTGGTCACGCCAGCGACCTCGCCAGACTCGGTCACGGTGTAGGTAAAGGTGTGCTCGCGCTTCTCGGGCTTCTCGCCCAGGGCCTTGTTAAGGTCGTCGAGCGTAAAGGTGATCTTGCCAAAGTCGACCTTGCCCTTGGCATCATTGGTCACGCTCGCGTTCGCGGGCATGGGTGCGCCCTCTTCACCGGTCACGGTAAAGGTGAACTTGCCGGCAATATCGGCCGGGGTCAAGCCATCAGGAACCTGCAGGTTCTTCTTACCCACGAGCGATGCCGCGACGGGCGTGGCGGTGTAGGAGTTCTCGAACTTAATGCTCTTAACGTCCTCGGCGGCGCCCTGCAGCTCGTGCGTAGCCACCAGCTGGCCCTTGTTGTTATCGCTGATGGTCGTCACGATGGTGTAGGTCGTGCCATCGTAGGTGATGCCGCCGGCATTGCCCTTGACCTCGTGCAGCGTGTAGATGTGCTGACCGATCTCGGTGTACTTGATAGCCTTGAACGTAACGTTGCCGTTGGCGTCATTCTTGACGGTCTCGATAACCTTCGCGTCTTCGCCGAGACCCTCGCGCAGCTCAAAGCTGAACTCGCCGGCCTTGAGGTCGCGTCCGGTCAGGACCTTGGTCACCTTGATCTTGTCGGTGACGCTTGAATCGACGGAATTTGCAGCGTAGGTGTTCTTGAACTCAGTCTCGCCCGAAGTCACCTGTACGTCAGCGCTGAGCTCACCCTTCTTGTTGGGCGTTACCGTCACGGTAATCTCCGCGACATTCCCACTGTAAGTGATGCCATCGATAGTTTGGCCGGCGTTCTTTTCGCTGACCTTATAAACGTACGTGCCGGGCTCGGTGTAGGTAATCTCGCCGAAATCGATGGCTTTGTTGCCCTGGGTCGCGACCGCGGTCGTGGACTTCGGCATCGGGGCACCGTTCTCGGACGTCAGACCAAACTCAAACTTGTCCTCTTTCGTCCACTCGCGACCCTCGAGCACCTTGGTCAGGCCAAAGCTAGCCTTGGTGTCAACCTTTGCCGGCGTCATGTCGTACTTATAGCTGATCTTGCCGTTGTTGCCCAAGTAGGAATTGACATGCGTAGCACCCGCCTTGGCGGACACGTTGTTCCACCTGGGGTTGAGCACGTCGAGCGCGGTCTCGGTCAAGTTGCCGCCCACACCCTCCTTGGTGGTGTGGAGCTCGTCGATAAAGGCCAGGCGCGCGGTTCCCACGCTAAACGAAAGGTTATCGTCCTTGTCGCGAACTATGGCGCCGTCAAACTTCGCAGCGTCGCCGCCGATAAACTCGATGACGGCAGTGGCGGACTTGGCCTCGTTGTTCTCGCCCTGCTCCTCAAACTCATCCTTGTAGTAATAGGTGCCTTTTTCTGCCAGTGAAATCTTTGCAGGCTGCGTGCATTCCTTATCGGTGTAAATGGGAGTCTGCTTCTGGAAGTAGTAGTAGCGGTTGGTATCGGCCGGCTCAAAGGTCGCAACCGTATCACCCAACGCACCGGTCTTCCACTTGTTTGCGTAGAAGCTCACGGTCTTGCTGTCATCGTCGGCAACGGTCGTATTCTTTTCGATGTAAGTCTTGAGCCCCGTGACCTTCTCAGGCGTAAATAGGTTGTCGAGCGCAACACTCTTCACGCTCGAAGCATACTTCACCTGGATGGGCTTAACGCTGTCGACCGAAAGCTTGCCGTCTACGGTCTTAAAGTGGCTCAGCGGAATCAACGATGCAGGAATGTTAACCGTTACGATATCGCCCTTCTGGGGATTGTCATCGCCGGCACGCTGCACGGTAATGAGCAGGTCTTTTGCCTTGCCGGTGAACTCATATGTGTCGGTATTGGTTTCTTCATTGAACGTCTTGCTCGCCTCGGTAAACGGCGTGCCGTTGATGACGACTTCGGTAAATCCATCGACCTGCATAAAGTCGCCCAGCTCGTCGGTAAACGTGATGTAGCCAGACTTGGTCTTGTCATATCCCTTATGGATTTCGGTCGGATAAGGCGCCTCCGATGTGATGGCCTGCGAGATGTCGTCGAAGACCTTCTTGAGCTCTTCGGCATTGGTCGCCGACTTGTAGTAGTCGGAGTTTTCCGCGCGTGCACCATGAGTATCCCATGCCGTGGCATTGGGGTAGTTGCTCGAAACGGCGTGCATGAACTTGTTCTCTTTTTGGCTTTTTCCCGAATCCTGGATACCAGCGCTGGGGTCCGCGCCATCAAAGATGCCGATAGTATAAACGGTGGCCTTGCTGTCCTTCATGTTCTTAGCAGCTGTCACGGCAGCGTTGGCGACACCCGCATCGAATTTATTTTGCTTTGTTGGCGTACCGTCGGTAAAGAACACAATAATCTTCTTGGCGTCTTTGCGGCCAGAAGTGATAGTGATTCCCTCGGCCAGCTCTAGGCCATAGTCGGCGCGCGTGGCGCCGGCAGGCTGAATTTGATTAATTGTATTCTTCTTGAGATCATCCGCATTGCTGCCGGAACAGTAGGTCAATTCTTTCATAACCTGGGTGTAATTGTAGGAGTACCCTCCGTCGCGATACATATTGTTGCCGATATCGTTGGACTTCTTGCCCGCAAACTTAACAATGGCAACCCTATGCTGCCTATTGACGCCCTCGATGCCCTCGTTTTGCTTGGCAATGGTATCGATAAAGCTATTCGCAGCGTTCTTCAACGCATCGATACGCTTAGGTGAGTCTATACCGCCCATATGATCATCCATCGAGCCAGAGGCGTCCAGCACCATCACGATGTCGAGTGGCGTGGTAACCGTTACGGTTGAATTAGACGTCGAGGACATCGCCGAAAGCGTAGTCACAAAATCTGACGCTTCGTTTTCTCCGGCTTTCTTGACCGTCTTGTCGGTCCAGATTCGGCCGACGTTTTGAGTCGTTACTTTGTTACCGTTGTGACCGGCCGCCCAGATTTCCCAGCGTCCGCTGGTGTCGGGGTCGACGACCGTTCCGCTTACTGTCGGCCCGTCCATTCCGGTGCTGGACCTGGCGTTGGCCTCGGGCAGCATGGCAAATGCTGCAGCCGGCAACACAAGCACTACGGCAAGTATCACCGCCAAGAGACCCCTCGTGTACTTACTCATCGCGTCTCCCTTCTCGCGGTCTCAGACCTTGCATCAGCCTAAAGTTACGGAATGAGACACAATTAGGGCAGGTGACACATGTTCCAGATTGTGTTTTGGGCGTGAGACAAATGTCTCACCAAAGTTGAGACACGGCGTTTTCGCAGGAAAACGGGTGCGACTCGAGCCATCAGGCAAAAATGACCCGTTTTCCTCCGTCCCCGGGGGATCAATTGGTGGTGCTCGCCTCAAAACTGGCCCATCTACTACGTTTGACTCGATACCCCCGACCATACCCCTGTTTTCCAGAAAACTGCAGGCGTTCTACCTGCGGTTTTCATTTCACAGTACTTGCCGTGGTCGAGGGCTGCCGCCTAAACATAGTAGATGGGCCCATTTCGTGGCAGACGGGTCACGCGGCAGCCCTCGCAAGGCAAAAATGATCCGTTTCCCTCTGTCCACGGGAGATCAAAGGCTGTTACTGATATGGTGCCATTTCAAAACTATGCCGGTTTACGGGGCTAAAGTCGGAGCCCTCATCCATACCCCCTATTTTTGAAAAACAGCAAGCAGTCTACCTGCGGTTTTATTATCTTGGTTTTCGATATGGTCGGAGGTTCGCTATCCAGCCCCGTAATCCGGCATAGTTTTGTTCGCGGCGGCTCCACCGCTCGTTTAAGCGCGGGGCCGGTGGGGCATTTTTGCCCCAC
Source organism: Collinsella sp. AF04-24 (assembly GCF_003465685.1). NCBI lineage: Bacteria > Bacillati > Actinomycetota > Coriobacteriia > Coriobacteriales > Coriobacteriaceae > Collinsella > Collinsella sp. AF04-24. The sequence continues at coordinate 88,448 of NZ_QSBK01000002.1, read as the reverse complement.
CGGCCCCATCCCAGCGCTATTCCGGCTTGGTTTCTACCGTGGGAGTCTTGTCCGCCGCGACTGGAGTGCGGGCGGTGTCCATAGTCAGGCAGTGTTTGGGGCAGCTCTCGATGCACTCGCCGCATACCACGCAGGCATACGGGTCAATCGACCACGTTCCTCCCTTGCGATCGACCGCGAGCGCGCCCGCCGGGCAGCGGCGCGCGCACATGCCGCAGCAAATACACACGTCCATGTCGTTAACGATGTGCCCACGCAGGCGCCCGGGTGCCGCGAGCTTCTCCTGCGGATAGCACACCGTTACCGGCTGCTTGACCATAGAACCCAAGGCCGTCTTGGCAAATGTCAGCAAACTCATGCCGCGCCTACCTTTCCGTGCAGCTAATGCATGGGTCGATGGTCAGGATAATCATGGGCACGTTGGCAATGAGCACGCCCTGCAGCGCATGCGTCAGACCCGCCAGATTTTGCGACGTCGGCGTGCGCACGCGAAAACGGTCCAAATTCTTGGTGCCGTTGCCGCGCACATAGTAATACGCCTCGCCGCGCGGTTGCTCAATCACAACCTCGCCGCGTGCGCCGTCGGCCGGCGTAAGCTTGGTGCGCCCGCCGATCCCGTCGTGCGGAATCTTGCCCACAAGCTCCTTGATGATGTCCATGGCCTGCGTGACCTCGGCGCAACGCACTTGGCAGCGGGCATAGCAGTCGCCATCGGTAGCGACAACCGGCTCAAACGCAGCCAGGTCCGCATAGGCACCGTCGCCAAACATGCGCACGTCGTAGTCCACGCCCGAGGCGCGCCCAAACGGACCGACCATCGAAAGCTCCAGCGCGTCTTTCTTGCTAATCACGCCCACGCCATGCAGGCGCTCGCCGCAGCTGTCATCGTCCAAAAACGTATGCACCAGAGCCTCGTAGTCAGGACGCATGGCATCGAGCGTCTGGACAATGCCTGCCAGCTCGGAGTCCTCGATATCATGCTTAAGGCCGCCGATCTCGTTAATCGACAGAATCACGCGCCCGCCGCAAGTGCTCTCAAAGATCTTGAGAATCTGCTCGCGCAGGGTCCACGAACGATAGAACAGCGCCTCAAAGCCAAAGGCGTCGGCAAGCAGGCCCAGCCACAGCAAATGCGAGTGAATGCGCGAAAGCTCGTGCAGAATGGTGCGAATATACTGCACGCGGCCGGGCACCTCGATGTCAAGCATGCGTTCGCAGGCGCTGGCATAGCCGCAGCTGTGGCCCACGGCGCAAATGCCGCAGATGCGCTCGGCGATGTAGCCAAACTGATGCATGTCGCGCTTTTCGGTGAGCTTCTCGAGCCCGCGGTGCACAAAGCCGATCTGTGGAATTGCCTCGATAACGCGGTCGTCCTCGATCACCAAGTCCAGATGAAGCGGCTCGGGCAGCACCGGGTGCTGCGGGCCAAACGGAATAACGGAGCGATGTGCCATGGACCTTACGCCTCCTCTTTCTGCTTGTCGCGGGCGGCCTTGGCGGCAAGCGCCGCGCGGACCTTGGCCGCTTTCTCGGGATCCATGGCGGCGAGCTTTGCCTCCATCTCGGCGGCCTTGAGCGCCGCCTTCGCAGCAGCCCCATCGTGCTGAGCATCGGAGCCGACAGCCGCAGCGGGCTGAGCAGCGGCGCCCGCGGCATCGCCGGCGCCCGCAACGCCCTCCCCTGCAGCAGCCGCAGCCGCGGCGGCCTTCTCGGCAGCGGCCTTGCGCGCCTTGGCCTCGGCAGCCGCGCGGACCTTCATGGCCTTCTCGCGCGCGGTCTTCACCTCGGGCGTGATAACGCTCATGGGTTCAGCGGTCGAGACCTGGTAGAAAAAGCCCTTAAAGTCGATCTGCATATCGGTGATGGCAAGACCAAACAGATCGTGCGCTTCGTTTTCAAACGGGAATACCGCCGGATAATACGAGCTGATGGACGGAATCTCCTGGTACTGGTCGATGCCTTCGACCACCAGGTTCTCGATCGCATAGCTGCCGCCCTGCGCAATATGCTCCTGAGCAGCACGAACGTTGATAAACGTATAGACCAAGCGATACGAGCCGTCGTCGACGTTACGCTCGGCGTGCATTTGCACAAAGCGCGCACCGACGCCCTTAAGCGCCTGGACATGCGACAGGAGCTCGTCGATCCCAACGATGGTATAGATTGCCTCTTGCATTACTCGGCCTCCTTTGCAGCGACGGACGCGGCGGGCGTCCCAGCAGGTGCGTCGCCAGCGGCGGGCGCGTCGCCGGCCTCAGCCGCGGCCACAAACCCGTCCTCGCCCAGCTCAACGCCACCGTCCCAGGTGGCGGCGCCGCCCACGGTGAGCGGATCGCCGCCGGCGCGCATCACGGCCTCCTTCTGGTCCAAGATGCCGCACGCCTCCACGATGGCATCGATCACCGTCTCGGGGCGAATGGCGCACCCGGGCGCGTACACGTCCACGGGAATCGCGCGGTCCACGCCGCCGATCACGTTGTAGGCATCGCGGAACACGCCGCCCGAACACGCGCAGATACCGCAGGCCACCACGCACTTGGGCTCGAGCATCTGGTTGTAGATCTGGCGCACGACGAGCAGGTTCTGAGCGTTGACCGACCCCGTCACCAAAAAGATATCCGCATGCTTGGGGTTGCCGGTGTTGACCACGCCAAAGCGCTCCGCATCGAACAGCGGCGTGAGCGAGGCCAGCACCTCGATATCGCATCCGTTGCAGCTCGAACCGTCGTAATGAATAACCCACGGCGAGCGCGACATTTTATGATCCATGGATGCCGCCTCCTAAATAAACACGTCGACGAGGATGGGCATAAGGTTGAGCAGGCCAAACACCAGCGCCACGCCCCAGCCGAGCTTAAAGCAGCTGCGCCAGGTGCTGCGGGCAAAGGTGTTGTCGATCAGGACCTCGACAAAATACGTCGTAGCCATCACGACCAGGGCTACGACCCAGCTTACCGGGTTGTCCCAGACAAAGAACATGCCCACCCACATCAAAAACAGCACGGTCTCGCACCAGTGCATAAGGGTCATCTTGGCCAGCGTGCCGCCGCTCATCTCGGTGGCGACGCCCTGGACGATCTCCTGATGCGCGTGATGCGAGTACGAAAGGTCAAACGGCGACTTGCGCAGCTTGATGGTAAGCACCGCGAGCAGCGCGAGGAAAATGGGCGCGCTGTACACGATGATGGGGGCCGACTGCCCCGTCACGGCGATGGAGTCGAAGCTATCGGTGGCGAGATACAGGCCCACGCTCATCAACAGAACGGCGGGCTCGTAACTCATGACCTGCAGCAGCTCTCGGTCGGCACCGACCTGGGCAAACGGGCTTTGCGTCGAGGCGGACGCCAACACCACAAAGATCGCGGCGAGCGTCACCATAAAAGCGCACAACAGCGTGTTGGAACCCGACACAAAGATGCCGCCGCCCACCACGGTAAAGATGAGCGCGCACGCCATGTAGGTATCGTCCATGGTGTTTACGCTGGCGGGGGCCTTGCGCAGCAGCTTGGCAACGTCGTAGAAGGGCTGCAGCAAGCGCGGGCCCACGCGGCCCTGCATGCGAGCCGAAAGCTTGCGGTCAAGGCCGTCGATCAGGCCTCCCACAAGCGGCGCAATCAAGGCAAACGCCACGGTACCAATAAATATGCCCACGACACCCGAACCTTCAAAATACTTACCGCGCAGCACCGAGGGCGCGCTCATGGCAAGCCGCTCGGGCCCAATCCACGCGCAACACAGCAGCGCAAACAAGATAATGCTGCAACACACGACGCTACCCGCGGGGCCAATACGCTTCTCGCCAAGGGCGTCCTCCGAGTACCAATTGCGCTTTTCGGCCTTCACCTCGTGTCCCATCGAGCCACGGAAATGGCGATATTTGTCGGTCCCCACACCCGAAAGGTACACGTTGACGTGCGGTTTGTTGCTCACGCGGAATGAAGTCAGCAGCACCACGGCGATAAACGCCACGATAACCACCATCAGATACATGGAGTCCTTGCCAATAACGTACGGCACGCGGCCAAACACCATGGCCAAGTAAGGCGACACCAGGCCGCTCGAGATGAGCGGGAACGCCACGCAGCAAAGAATCAGCAGCGCGGCGATGGTGTTGAGGGCCATCCATTCGGTCTTATGGACATTGACCTCAACGTTTTGAGCCGTGGGGTCAACGCCCGAAAGCTTGGCAAGCCACTTGCCCCAGAAGAAGAACGTCGCGGCCGAGCCAAAGGCAAGCACCATGATCATGAGCACGTTGCCGGTCTGGGCAAACGCCACCAGGGCGCCCCACTTGGACACGAGCATGCCAAACGGGGCCACGAACATGCCCATAATGCCCAGCATCATCAGGCGCGTCAGGTGCGGCATGCGGCTGAACATGCCGTCCATGTCCTCGATATTGCGGCTGCCGATATGATGCTCGGCCGTGCCTACGCACAGGAACAGCAGCGACTTGGCCACCGTGTGGAACAGGATCAGGAAGATCGCGGCCCACACGGCCTCGGGCGCGCCGACACCCAGGCAGGCGCTGATAAGGCCCAAGTTGGAGATGGTGGAGTACGCGAGCACGCGTTTGGCGTTGCTCTGCGAGATGGCCATGAGGGCAGCGAGCAAAAACGTGATGGCACCCACACTCGTGACCATAAAGCCGGTCACGGGATAGATGGCATAGAGCGGGCTCAGCTTGACCATCAGGAACACGCCGGCTTTGACCATGGTGGACGAGTGCAGCAGGGCGCTCGTGGGCGTGGGGGCAACCATGGCACCCAACAGCCAAGTGTGGAACGGCATCTGCGCGGCCTTGGTGAGCGCGGCAAGCGACAGCAACAGGACCGGCATGACCAGCAGCGCGGATTGCGCGGTTCCGGCGCCGGAAAGCTCGATCATGCCCGAGATGGTCAGCGGCATGCCGTTAACGTGCAGGTATATGAGTCCGGCCAAAAACGCGATGCCGCCCAGCATGTTGAGGATGATCTGGGTGAAAGCGTTTTTTATGGCCTCGGGCGTGCGCGTGTAGCCAATCATGAGGAACGAGCACACGGTGGTGATTTCCCAGCCACAGAACAGCCACTCAAGGTTGTCGCTTGTCACGATGACGAACATGGCCGAGAGGAACAGGAACATAAGCGCCAAGAACTGCGGGCGTCGGTCGGACGCCGCCTGCCCGCGCAGCGCAGCCTCGTGCTCGTCATGGGCCTGAAAGTCCTTCATGTAGCCCAGGGCATACACGCAGATAAGGCTGCCGACAATGCCGACGGCAAGCACCATGATCACACTCATGTAATCCAGGTAGAGCGGCGTGGCGGTGACAACCTCGGCCGCGGGCAGCGTCATGGCAGCGAAGGCAACCGAACCCACCAGCTGCACCACGCCGAGCACCGTGGTGAGCGTGCTCTTATATTTACGCGCGTTGTACAGGATGACGGCGCACAGGATCACGTCGATGACGGAGCTGATGATCGAGAGCACATGCGAGGCGCCGGGGGCAACCTCGAAGCTCTGCGGGCCCGTGCCAAAAAACATGACGGCGACTACAACCGTCACCGCCATAATGATGCCAGAGCCTACAAGCCCTAGCGCATCGCGGGCGCGGTCACCGCGCGCGAGCAGCATGCCCAGCGCCGGTACCAGCGGAAACAGGGTAAGGAAATACAGTAGCGTCATACCATCACTCCCCCATGCAAAAACGCTGCAATTGTTTAACGTTATAGCTCAGTTGAGGAGTAGCGGCGGCGGGTTTTCGGTCAACTGGGGAGTTTTAGGCGTACGGGGTAACGAGTCTGTCCGCTTTGGAGCAGAGAGGCGACGCTCCCCCTATCGCGGCGGCGGGCGCACGGGCCACTGCGCGCGGTTTATTAACCACTTTGGAGGATGTTCCAGTAGGCTCACGACGGTCCAAAAAGTTGGCGCGGCAAGAAAAATGCGCCCCTGTGGGCGCACCATCCCGTTCGCTATTCCGCCTTTTTAACGCGCGGCTTGCGACCGCGCGGCTTATCAACCAGCGCGGACTCACCGCTCTCGCGATACTGGCGGCACCAAGCCTTGACCGAAGACTCGCTGGGAATCTTGTGCTTGATCATGGCCTCGCGAACCGTTAAGTCGTTTTCCAAGCGGTCCTTGACCACGGCGAGCTTAACTTCGTACGAATAGGTGTGATGATGCGAACCGGCGTTGAGAACGGCGTCGGCACCGCCTACGGCATACGCGCGGGCCCACTGACGAGCCGTGGCCTGGGGAATGCCAAGCTCCGCGGCGAGGGCGCGATGACCGACCCCCTCTTGGAGGATCTCGACGGCGCGCTGCCTAACCTCGGGCGCATGCGTGCGAGTCCTAGTTGCTTCCGACATACCTGCCACTTCTTAGCCTTAACCGTTAATCTGCTTTCTTACGTGCAAGTTAGATAGTAGCATTTTACTGTTTGCTCAAAGCAGTTAATTAAAATAGACGCGGCGTTATCTGGGCATTTGGCACCAATTTACGACATTTCTTTATCGATTATTTACGCTGGTAGCTGACTCGCAGCCAATCGTCATTCGCCTGTCAACAAAATTGACACCTCTTTATGTCCTTTGCTATAGCGGATATGATTATTAACCCCTCCCCCAATAATTTTGAGTAATCGGCAAGGCAGTAGACGTCCTTACTCCTCATGATTACCGCGCATTGCCATCCACCGGAGCAAAACAAAAAGGGCGGGGCCTGCTGCGCTTGCAGGCCCCGCACCGGTTGACACCCGACGGGACACAGCCGGGCGAGGCGGATCCGTGCTACCGCCCCGCCTGGCCGCGATGTTCAACTACAGCTCGTTGGCCGCGTGATACGCCGTGCGAATGGCGCTCGCGATGTCGGCGGTGCGCTCGCCCGAGCAGTCGCCCACGCAGGTCACGGGCACCGTCACGCCATCCAGGTCAAACGCGTTGGCCTTGGAGCCCACGGCCATCACCACGTAATCGCAGGCGATCTTCACCGGCTCCTCGGGGCCGTCCTCGGTGGTGTGCACGGCCTCCACGCCCTCGTCGGTAATGGCGGTCAGGCGGGTCTTAACGTGCTGTTCCACGTTGTGGGCGGCGAAGTCGCTCATGATCAGCGGCAGAATGGTCTCGGACTCGCCCGCGGCAATCTTGTCGAGCATCTCGACGATCGCCACCTCGCAGCCGCGCTGCAGCAGGTACTCGGCAGTCTCGGTGCCCACCAGGCCGCCGCCAATGACGGCGACGCGCCCGCTGAGCTCCACCTTGCCGGCCAGCACGTCCCAGCTCGAGACGACCTTGTCCGAGTCGGCACCCGGAACGGGAATGACCACGTCGTGCGCGCCCACAGCCACAATCGCGGCGTCGGCGGCGTTGAGATCCGCGGGGCTAGCGGCATGGTTGAGCTCGACCTTCACGCCCAGGCCGGGCAGAATCTTCTCGTAATACTCGACCGAGCGCATAATCTCATCCTTGCGCGGAGGCGCGGCCGCCAGCACAATCTGGCCGCCCAAGTGATCGCTCGCCTCATAGACGGTCACGTCGTAGCCGCGCTTGGCCGCCACGCGTGCGGCCTCCAGGCCGGCAATACCGCCGCCCACCACGGCGATCTTCTTGTCGCCCTCGCCCGGCTTAATGGCGATGGTCGCCTCGTCGCCGTTCTCGGCGTTGAGCACGCACGAGATGTACTTGCGGTTTTGAATCGCATCGACGCAGCCCTTGTTGCAGTTGAGGCACTCGCGGATGGGCTCGCCGGTCGCGGCCTTCAGCGCAATGTCGGGGTCGCACATGAGCGAGCGGCCATAGGCGATAATGTCGGCCGCGCCGTCCTCAAGAATCTTCTCGCCGGCCTCGACCGAAACAACACGGCCGACGGTGGCCACCGGCACGGAGACCAGGGCCTTGACGCGCTCGGCCACCGGCAGCGTCCAGTTGTAGGGCATGGCACCCATGGGCGGAATGGTGTCGCCCATGTTGCCGGTGTGGTTGGCCTGCGCGACCTGGATCATGTCGATGCCCGCGCCCTCGAGCAGCTTGGCGAACTCGCAGGCCTCGTCGGGCTGCAGGCCACCCTTGCCGCGCGGCGTGCCGTCGGGGTTCTCCATGATCACGGGCAGTTTGTACTCCACCATCAGCTGCGGCGCGGCCTCCTTAATGGCGGCGACGACCTCGAGCGCATAGCGAACGCGGTTCTCGAACGAACCGCCGTACTCGTCGGTACGCTTGTTGAGGATGGCCGAACATAGCGAACCCACCAAGCGGTCGCCGTGGACCTCGATGGCGTCAATGCCGGCCTGCTGCGCGCGAGCGGCCGAGGCGGCGATGGCCTCCTTGATCTGGGTGAGCTGCTCTACGCTCGCCTCGTTCACAAAGTGCTGCATATCGTGGTGCAACTTGGCGTAGGCCTGCTTGCGGATCTCGTTGGACTCGGCCATCTTGGCGGCAAAGGTCCCCTCGTCGCCGGCGGCCTTAGCCTCCTGCGCAGCCTTGGCGGCGGCCATGGAACCCATGACCATGCGGCCGACACCGGGCACGTCGTACTCGGGGTGGAACAGCTGCAGCGCGACCTTGGCGCCGTGCTTGTGAACGGCGTCGGCCAGCGCCTTAAACGTGGGGATCTGGGCGTCGGTCGCCAACTTGGGCGTGGGGCTCGCGGTCATAACGGGAGCGACGTCGCCGATGACGATGTAGCTCACGCCGCCACGGGCTAGGCGCTCGTAAAAAGCCAGGCTGCGCTCGCCGATGGAACCGTCGCGCTCCTCGTAGCCGGTGGTCAGCGGCGGGAACATAATGCGGTTTTTGAGCTCAAGGGGGCCAACCGTAATGGGCTGGAGCAGCTTGGATGCAGGTGCGGTCATGGACATTCCTCTCTTATAGGCGCGGCGGCGATGGTGCCGCGTAGTTGTCTAGAGGATATGGCATGGGAGCACAGTGGCGCAACGGAAATCGGCAGACAGCAGGTAGCGGCAGGTGGATGGGGCGGGGCAGCCCGTCGGTTTGTCTCGATCTGTAACAGTAAGACCCTATTTTGCCGAGCAACTGTTACAGATTGAGACAAACCAATCTAGCCTGCCGAAAGATCTAGATCTGTAACAGTTACTCAGTAAAAACCGTCCCTCGTGTTACAGATTTAGACAAACGAAGACCGTCCTGCCGAAACATCTCAATCTGTAACAACTACAGACCAAAACCGGACCCACCTGTTACAGATCGAGACATTCTCCAACAACAGCGCCACCCCGTTCGAGGAAACGACCGCCACACTCACCTTTTTAAACAACCTAATACTGCACAGCCTGCAATAATAATTTGGTCACGCGTCGACTACGGCGAAGACGCGGCAGAAGGGACACCCATGCAACCGAGTACCACCGATACGTCTACCGCAAAGCAAGCGCTGCTCGAGGCGCTCTTGAGCGACGCGGGGCTCAAGAGCCTCACGCAAACGGCCTCTGCCGCTATGGACAACCCGGTGCTCGTCGTCGATCCCGTGTACCGCTATGCCGCCCGCGGCGGCTTTGAGCTCGACGATGACGACGACTCCCCCTTTGCAGCCATCACCCGCGCCGAGCTCTCCGAAGGTGACATGCTGCAGGACGAAGCCGTGCGATACATCATCAAATGCGGCTTAGACGAGGAGATTGCCCGCTCGACAGGCCCGCTTACACGCTATAACGACATGTTCCGCCTCAACACCATGACCGATGCGATCAAGGTGCACGGCACGTGTCTGGGCCGGGCGATGATGATCGAACGCAATCACGCCTTTGGCGATAGCGATCGCGAGGTCTTTGAGTTCTTTGTCCGACTGCTCGCGCAAGAACTGCAGAAAGGCGGCTTTCTTTCGTTGGGCGGCCCGCAACAGGGGCCATATTTTCTCTCGCGCCTCCTGGACGACGAAATCCCCAACCCCATCACCTGCACACGCAAAATGCAGCTCGTCGGCTTTGCGCCGCTTCCCGCCCTCTACGTTGTATGCCTGCTCAAAAAAGATTCCCAGCTCGAGGCGCGCGAGGCGGAGAGCATCCGAGGACAATTGCAGCCGCTACTGCACCATAGCCTTATCACCATGTACGAAGGTGAGCTCGTGGCGCTGGTAAGCCGTCCGCCCTCCACGCAGCTACCCGCCAACGATGAGGCGATCCTTGCCCGCGTTGCTGCCACGAACAATTTGTTCATTGGCATCAGCAACGAGTTTTCCCAGGCAACCGATGTGCGTTCGCACCTCAATCAGGCACGCGCCGCCATTCGATACGGCTCGACCTTTACCAAAATCCTCGAAGACACCCATGTGTATCGCTATTGCGAATACACCTACATGGAAATGCTCGACATCTGCAACGACCACATCAACCTTATAAACTACTGCCATCCGGCAATCTGGGCACTTTGGAAGCATGACCAGTCGCACGATTCCGAGCTGGTCGAGACGCTCTTTGCCTTTATGCAGCACAGCTGTAACACGGTGCGCACCGCCGCGATCTTGTCGCTTCACAAAAACACGCTGCTCTATCGCATTAACCGCATAAAGGAAATCACCGGTAACGACTTGGCATCGGGAGAGGACCTCTTTTTGTTCCATCTCTCGATTCGCACCCTAATCTACCTTGGCTTTCTTGAGCCGAGGATTAAGCCCCGCACCAGCGCCGACCTGCACTGCCGCAAGTAGGCCGGGCGGGGCTTGGGCAAAACTAGTCGCGCTTAATCTCCAGCGTGGGGAACGTCATCTTGGCGTACTTTTCCATGAGCGGCTTTACTTCGTCCATATGGGCGAAGAACTCGTCGCGGGTCTTGTTGATCTCGTTGAGGTGCTCGGCGCGCGCGTGGTCGTCGTTGCGGTCGCGAATCAGGCCGTTCTCGGCAATCTTGAGCTTGGGGCGACCGGTGCGCTCGTCGGTTACGATATCGCCGCCCGCGCCGCAGACCGCACACTCCCAGGGAAACTCGACCCCATCCCAATGCTTGTCGCCGGGGTACACCAGGGAGCTGTGGCAGTTGGGACACACGCCGTCATCCGGATCGCCCAGCCAGCAGCGCTCGTCAACAGGCGTGCGAATGGCCTTGACGATGTTCTCGCCCATCTTGTGGGCGCGGGCGATCTGTCCGCCCCACTCCACGTCGTCTCCCCACACAAAAGCATTGCCCGGGCGGCCGTCGCGCTGCGCCATATAGCGATCGACGACAGTCATCGACATGGTAAACATAGTCGCCTGCAGGCTCTCCAGTGCCAGGGACTGCCAATCGTGCATGGAGCCGCCGACGGAGATGAGGCCGGCAACGGTATGCGGATTCTCCTTTACGGCACCGATGGCAAGCAAGAACGAAAGCTCGTATGCCAAGAAGCGCTGGGGAAAGCGGGTGTACACCGAGCTGGGCGTAAGGTCGTAGGTCGGAACCGAGAAGATCACGCCCTGGCAGGTCTGCAGTTCGCGAATAATCGCATCTACATCGTCTTTGTTTTTAAGAACGCAGCCGTGATATTCCTTTTGCAGGCCGGCGCCCATCTTTCCCATCTGCATGGTGCAGCCCTCGCAACCGGTGCAGGGCAAGATGTTATAGTCGAACAAATTGATCAGCTCGACCTCGCCGCCAGCCTCGCGCACCGCGCAAAGGGCCTCTTTGGCCAAAGCCTCGCCGTTGCCACCGTGCCTGCCGGCACAAATCGCCATCACTTTAAACGACATGGTCGCTCCTCTCCAGAGCATTTTGGACACGGATTCTGCCCGTGTGTACTTCGCAAAAAGCGTACGGCAGACGTAAAACATGCGCACCGTCCAGGCAACCAAGGCCCGCTCGGTATTTGCGGAATACCTCGTGCAGATAAACAAAGGCCCCTCCCGCATGCCTACAAGGGACAAAACGGAAGGGGTCGGCGCTCTTATTTGCGCTTAAAGGGAATGGGTTTGGGCGGGCACTTGGGCTTGACGGCCCCAGCCGTGACGATCGCGCCGTTGTCGCAGATATCCAGGCAGGCACCGCACTGGGTGCAAGCCTTTTGGTCGATCACGTGGATGAACCGCGGCCTTCCCAGAATCGCGTCCTCCTCGCAAACGTCCGAATCGACACACTTGTTGCATGCCTGGCATTTGGAGGCGAGGATATGGAAGGTCAAGAATGCCTGGCATTCCCCGGCGGCACAGACCTTCTTGGTGGTGTGCTGCATAATCTCGCCCTCGAACAGGTCGAGGAACGACTGCACCGTGCGCGCCAGCACGCGACCCTGCTCGCACAGGCACTGCGCCTGCATCACGGGGCAAAGGTCGCGAAGGAGCGCCAAGTCACCCGGCTTGCCCTTCTTGCGGCAGATATCGGCAAGAATCGTTGCAATCTGATGCGAGCCCTCGTAGCCAAAGACACAGCGTCCGCAGCTCTCGTGACGATAGAGCGTGCAAATGTCCAAAAGCGCCTTTGCCATGCAGTTTTTGGCGGTGTAGACGCGCACGTAGTCGCTGCATAGCTCAATCTTTGAGGTGTCATCGGGCCTCAGCAGCAGACCGCTGGGATAGCCAATCCCCACCGCTTTAGCGTCGTCGGCGCCCGCCGCGGCAACCAGGGATTCCGCACTCACGACACGGTCGACCTCAACGGGCTCCTCGGCCCCGTCAATCCACACCCAGCGCTTGCCTTCGGCGGCAAGTAACTCTGATCCGCTCAGGCAGCGGTCGGCGCCATCGCCCTCGCAGCAAGATGGGAGAGGCTTTTCGCCGTCGAGCATCTTGGCCGCGGCCGAACCGTTGGCATAGACAAAGCCCAGGCTCGGGTCGCACTCGATCACGCGGCAGGACTCGCCCAACGCATCCGCGAGCGCGGCAGAGACCTCATCGCCTGCCGGTACCAAAACCGCCTGGGCACCGGCCCCTGCAATTTTTTCCGCAGCGGCCGCCACGTCCTTCTTAAGGAGCCAGAGCGCGACGGGGGCCTGCTTATGCGCAGGCATAAAGTTGATGATCGTCATGGGTTATCGCTCCTTTCCTAGTATTCGTTCCACAGGCGCGGCGTACTGATCGTTAGGCGCAAATCGCACTGCAAGCAGCGGCTCGCCTCGCACGTAGCCTCATGGTCGGTATAGGGGCACTCAAACGTATCGAAGTTATCCTTACGCGTCTGGGCATCGACAAACTCGGGCTGCACGGCATCGTCGTAGAAGCCCTCGGGGACGCGGCCAATCCACTGCTCGGGAGCATCATGCTCGGTCAGCTCCTCGTCGATGTTGCCATCGCCACCCAAAGCGCGGTCGATGGCCGAGGCGCACGTGCGACCTGCAGCGATTGCCGCGATCACCGATTTGGTACCCGTCACGCAGTCGCCCGCCGACCAGATGCCTTCAACGCTCGTCTTGCCTTCGGTATCGGCCACGATATACGGGCCGTGCGTAAGCTCAAGGCCCATCTGGGCCGTGCCCTCGGGCTTTTGACCCACGGCAAAGATCACGCAGTCGGCATCGATGGTCTTCTCGCCGCCGTCGAGCAGTTCGGTGACGGCGCGGTGGTTCTCGTCAAAGTAGAACCGCTCGATCTTGTGGATCGTCATGGAACCGACCTTGCCCGAACCGTCCTCGGTCTCGTTAATGCTGGTAAAGGCATAGGCATCGTGCAGGACCACGCCTTCCTCGGCGGCCTCGGCACGCTCCTCGGGCGTCGAGGTCATCGCGTCTTGGGCCTCAAGGCAGGCGACATCGACCGAGGCGGCACCCAGACGCACGGCAGTGCGGGCGCAGTCGTACGCCACGTTGCCGCCGCCAAGCACCACGACGCGCTTGCCCGTCAGGTCCGGGGCGCTGCCCATACGGGCGGCCTTCAGAAAATCGGTGTTACGCAGCACGCCTTCGAGGTCGTGGCCGGGCATGGGAAGCACCGTTCCGTCATGCGTGCCCACCGCAACCAGCGCGGCATCGAAGCCCTGCTCCAAAAGCGCCTGGGGCTCGGCGATTCGCTCGCCACAGCGCAGCTCAATGCGCGGCTCGGCGTCATCACCCTGGGCAATCTCTAAAATCGTCGCAACCTCGGCATCGACCGTGGCATCGGGCAGGCGATACGCCGGAATGCCGTAGCGCATCTGGCCGCCGACCTTCTCGTTGGCCTCGAACACCACGACCTTGTGGCCCTTCTCGGCGCAATAGAGTGCGGCGGTCAAGCCGGCGGGACCGGCACCCACAACGGCGACGCTCTTGCCGCTCAGCGGCTCATGGCGCACGTTGGCCTTCCAGTCGCCCGCATCGCGCACGGCCGCGGCGCGCTTAAGACGGCAAACCGAAACCGGCGTGCCGTTGAGCTCGTTGCGCTTGCAGGCATCCTGGCAGCTATGGACGCAAATGTCGCCCAGGCTCTCGGGGAACGGGACCTTCTCGCTCACCACCGCGGCGGCTCGGGTGTACTCGCCGTTACGGATGTGACGCAGGTAGCGTGGGATATCCACGTGGGCGGGACAGCCCGAGCGACAGGGGACCACGTTGTCGGCATAGGACTTGTTCTCATCGAACATATCGAGCGTGTCGACGATCGAGCCCGTGGGACACACTTCGATACAGGCACCGCAAAAACGGCATCCGGCCTCTTGCAGACTCACGCTGCCGTCCGTACCAATGCGAATGCCGTCCTCGGTGCGCTGGTAGTCCAAGACGCCGGCGCCGCGCAGCTCGCGGCACGCGCGCACGCAGCGACCGCACCGAATGCAGCGGGTGAACATATGGGTGATCAGCGGGTTCGATTCGTCCGTGGCGACCGGACGGCTCTTGGTGCGCCAGCGCGCAGGCGAAACTCCCAGGTACTGATACATAGACTGCAGCTCGCACTTGCCGTACTTGGGGCAGCCGGTGCAATCGGCGGGATGCGTGGCCAAGATAAGCTCCATTGCCAGCTTGCGCACGCGCTCGGCCTGCTCGCCTGTCGTGTTGACGACCATTCCCTCGGCAACCTGCGTCTTGCAGGCACACACCGGCTCATCTTGGCCTTCGATCTCGACCATGCACAGACGGCATCCGCCGACGGCCTCAAGATCGGGATGTTTACACAGATGCGGAATATAGATACCGGCATCGAGCGCGGCTTCCAGGACATTTTGCCCTTCGCGTGCCTCGACCTCGGCTCCATTAATCGTTAGCTTCATTCGTTCCCCTCAAAACGTCGCTCTTGTCCAGAAAGGCGCCCGGGACCAAAGCGATCCCGAGCGCCTCGCTTGTAGGGCAAATCCCCGCCCGCACCCAACGCGTGGGTGTCTGCAGGCGCGAATAGCTGCGGTGTTACGACCACTCCTCGTCGCCCGCGTCCTCAAAGAGGGCTGCGGCGGCGTTTTCACCGGCGATGCGACCCGAGTTAAGGCAGAAGCCCATGGTGTTACCCGGAATGCAGTAGTTATAGGAGTCGCCATAGATGGTGCAGGCATCGGTGCCAACGCAGTACAGGCCAGGGATGACCTCATAGTCGTCGGTCATGACCTCCATCTTGTGGTTAATGAGCACGCCGCCCAGGGTGCCGTAGGCGCCACAGTACTGCTTGCAGCAATAGAAGGGGCCCTTCTCGAGCGGCTTCATAAACTCGCGCTCTTTCTCAAAGATGTCGTCCCAGCCGTTGTCGCACATCTCGTTGTACTCGTCGACGTTAGCGAGCAGACCCTCCACGTCGATACCCGCCTTCTCGGCAAGCTCCTCCAGCGTATCGGCCTGGCAGATCGCCGGATAGCCGGCCTCCAGGTCGCGGTTCCACTGCTCCTCAAAGCCGTCGTACAGGTCGTGCGGATGAACGTGGCTGACGATATCCGGACCATCCTTCTTCCAGTGCTTGAGCATACGGGAATCAAAGATGGCATAGGCGACCTTGCCGGGGAGATGGTTGATGGCGTTGCCGACAAAGGTGGTGTTGAAGATCTCGTCCTCCGGCATAAAGCGCTCGCCCAGGCGGTTGCACCAGTAGCACGGCTGACGGAATGCGCCCTCGACATAGAAGTGGTTCATGTTGTCGGGGATCTGGTACATGAGCTCCATGGTCACCGGGGTGTGGCCGCCGCCGACCTCGTGGCACATGTTGATGCCGTCGCCGTCCATGCCCGGAATGGCAAACGAGAACAGGTCTTTACCCCACTCAAAGTCGAGCTTCTCCTTGATGAGCTTGGCGTTGTGGCCAAAACCGCCCGTAGCGACAATCGCAGACTTGCACGAGATTTGGTACTCCTCGCCGTCCTTGTCCTTGGCGGTCACGCCGCAGATGGCGCCGTCCTCGCCCTTGATAAGGCCGGTGCCCGGGCACTCGAGCATAAACTCGACGCCCAGGTCCTGGGCACGCTCGGTCATGCGTTTGGTCATCGTGGTCGCCGCGCGAGGACCGGGCTCCGAGCCGTCCTCGGGCTGCACGACATGCCAGGTGTACTCGCCGTCGGAATAGGCACGCGTGCGCTCGCGGGCGCGGAACGCCGGACGCACGGAGTTAAACACCACGCCCATGTCCTGCAGCCATGCGATGGTGTCGCCCGACTTAAAGTAGTAGTCGCGCACCAGGCGAGCATCGACCTGGTAATGGGTGTAGAACATATGGCGACGGAAGAGCTCGCCAGGCGTGACCTCGATCATCGAAGCCTTCTGAAGCGGAGAGCCAGCGGCGGCAGGCCCCATGCCCATGTTGGCGGCGCCACCGGTAATGGGGGCCTTCTCTAGGGCAATGACGCGAGCGCCTGCCTCGGCTGCAGCGACCGCTGCGGCAAGGCCACTCAGACCCGCGGCAACGACAACGACGTCGGTCTCTAACTGTTTCATGCGAATCCTCCTTTATAGGGCTCTTGGACGAACCCGGACTTCATGCGAATTGCATGCGTATCGACAGCCATACTTTCGCTCGAAAACAGACTCAAAGCCATGTGCAGGCGCACCGATGTTTGCCCATAGCGACCATGGGCTTTGTGCGGATGAACCATGCGTTTGGGCAACGCTTTCGAGCGCATGGCCCTGGCGCCACACGTACAGGGGGGGGCGGTGTGCTTCACGGCGTCCGCCCCTGATAATCGAGTTTTCTTATTTATGGTTCCGCCGTGCCTCGAGCACATCGAGCGGCGTAAGCGCCTGAATAGCGCGCTCTTTTCCAAAGATTGCCGAGCACACGAGCGTTCCCGACATAACCAGGCAAACCGCGAGCGCGATTCCAAAGGCCCAGAATGCGAAGAGGTGGCCAAAGTTGATCGGCTGCTGCAGCATAAACGTGAAGAACGACGTGGCAAGACCCATAAAGACGCAGGGCACATTGGAGCAGATCGAGACAAACCAAAACCGTCCAGGCGGGGACTCAACATCTCGATCTGTAACACCTAGCCGCCCAAATCGGGTCTAGATGTTACAGATCGAGATTTTGTTTGAGAGGCCGAGAATTGGACCGAAAACACGGTCCCGGAATAACAAAAAAGCTCGCCGGCTAGGCCGACGAGCTGCAAGTTCTTGGTCGCGGGGGCAGGATTTGAACCTACGACCTCCGGGTTATGAGCCCGGCGAGCTACCAGACTGCTCCACCCCGCAATGTCTGGACGCGCCTTTGCGCAAGAGAGTTATTACGCTCCCGCCTGCGCGATTGCAAGCCGGCTGCCCAAGGTTGTGAAGGTTGCTCCACATTCAGTCTTACCACGCGAACACTTTATCAAGTTTTCCAACCTCCACAGGCCCCCCGTACGAGCAGAGATATATTGGCGCCTCGCTGCGCTCCGCATCGGCCATGAGCAACCAATCCTCGCCTTCTCCCGCGCTCGGGGCACGCACAGTAGCGCACCCGTCGGCTACGATCTCCGGCACGGGACCACATATATCACCGTTGCGCGGGCTGTACCACCAGCACCATGCTGTCACCCAGCCCTCGGGCATCTGCAGGCACGCGGTGCCGCCGCTGGGCAAGTAAGCGAAAAGGCGCGCGCCATCTTCCGCACAACTCACCTGCACATGCGCAGCCAAATCATCCGTCTCAGGCGAAACCACGGCATGCGGACACGGAAGGGAGCCAACAACACCAGACTCATCGAGGAAGGCTCGCAGATAGCGCATCTGATTTGCTCCCTCGGCGTCGAGCGCTTCAAACCAATCCACGTGAAACATATCATTTCGTTCCTTCTCGGCAATGGAGCTCCACACCGAGCAGTGTCCATAGGTAACTCCAAACGCCCCGGCGAGCACCGACCAGTACGCTCGGCGTCGCACCATCCATGCCCCGTGACGTGGACCGGTCGGCGGCCAACTCGTGGGCATGTCCTCATACGCAGGCTCGCCATCCCAAACGGGACGCGCGGAACCAGGCTGTTCATCCTCCGCCTCGACAAGCTTCCAACTGCACACGCCTGGGCCATGACCCGACTGCAGCATGGTTAGCGCAAGCCATCGCTCGTCATCGCCCCAATAGGTAGAAGACGAGCAGTGATTTTGGTCTTCACAACTTGGATGATAGGCAAGGGGCAACCGGCGCCACGCCTCGCGGGGCGCATCAGCGGGCAGCGGGCTGCCGAGGACGCCCTCGGCAAGGCCCTCTGCCATACGCCGCCACACCGAACGGTAATCAACACCGCGGTGAACCGGCTGCCGGTCGCCGCCCAAACACCACACGATGTTCTTTCGTGAGGCATACCGCGCGCCAATCCACTTGCCAAAGTCGTAGGCGTTCTCGTCGGTCACCGTTATACCAAACGTGCCACCCATCCAGTTGTCGCCTGTCACCAACTGTCCCCACACAGGAAGCAGAAGCACGTGAAAGCCGTAGTGTTCAGCACGATCGAGCACCCAATCAAGATAGGAAAAATAGCGCTCATTGGGATGTTCGAGGTCACCGTTGATAAGTGCTGGCTCGCCCGCGGGTGAGCGCATGAGTGCATCGCGCTCGGGGTCAAGGGCAACCATCTGCAGCACAGTAAAGCCCTGCTCTTTACGGCGACGCAGATAGTATTCCACGTCATCGGCTTTTATACGCTGCGGCAGCGTCCAAGCGGTGTCGGCTATCCATGTAAAGGGCGCGCCGTCCTCCGTCACAAGATACCTGCCGTTATCACTTACGCGCAGCGCCTGCATACGCCATCTCCCCTTTCCTTCGCAACACCGATATAGGCGCCGCGTGCCCATCTCCTTGCACGAACGTATCTACATCCGCCCATTGAGCGTGCGAACCACATCCGCGTACACGCGCGCGCTTGGCTTTGCGATGCGGTCGTACGTACCGTCACGACGATCGACCTCATAAAGCCCCAGTCGACTGTCAAAAGCAGAAATCCACTCAAAGTTGTCCATAAGCGTCCAGTGGAAGTACCCCAGCACTGACAGCCCGCGCCGCACAAGCCCCGCAAGCGCGGGCAGCGATGCGCGGATGAAGTCGCAGCGCAGATGATCGTCCTCGGTAGAGATGCCATGCTCTGTAACCACGACTGGAAGGCCCGTGAGCTCGTGGATGTAGAGCACTGCACCCGCAAGCGAGCCGGGCTCCACCTGCGTGCCCATACCGTTGATGGGCTGGGTAGGATCGGGTGCGATGAGCCCTTCGTCGCCAAAGACCATGCGCTCGTAGTTCTGCACGCCGATGAAGTCATCCCCTTGAATGGCATCAACCCACTTGCCATAGCAGAGTTCGCGCTTACGCTCGCAAATTGCACGGCCGGCGGATGTGGCCCAGTCGTCGTCCACTACTGAAAGCGAGAGTCCCACAGGGGTACCCGGCGCTACCTCACGCACCACCTCCACAGCACGGCGATGAGCGCGCGCCATAGCCTCGTCCATAGCGTCGAACTCGTCGATGTCCTGCACGTTGCCCGCACGGTAATGCGCAACGCCCGCCTTTGCCGCTGCGGCATGCAGCACCACCTGCTGGAAGGCAAACGCCTCGGGAGGCATCGCACCGTTGGCGAGGAGCTGGTTGAGGTTGGGCTCGTTAAGTGTCACCACCGCAGCGGCGCGGCCGCGGGCGAGCTCCATAACGCGCCGCACATGCGCCGCAAAGAGGTCGACGGCGTCGGGCGCGAGCCAACTACCCCGTTTGGCAAACCAATGAGGACAGGTAAAGTGGCAAAGCGTGAGCACCGGCTGAATACCGCGCGCCAGGCAACCATCCATCAGGCGGTCGTAGTGATCGAGGGCCGCCTGGTCGATGACGCCCTCCTCCTGCTCGATGCGACACCACTCAACGGAGAAGCGATACGCGTTGAGCCCCATCTCAGCAACACAGTTGAGGTCGTCCTCCCAACGCTCCCAGCTGCGGCAGGCGTCTCCCGCGGGCTCCTTAAAAACCGTCGGCTCCACATGCTCCAAGAAGGTGGTGTCGGCAGCCGCGTCGCCGCCGTCGGTCTGGTGGCCCGCCGTCGACACGCCCCAGAGGAAGTGGTCGGGTTTATTCATATTCATCCTTTCTCTATGGTGCACCACCGTTACAGCACGGGCGTCCGAAGCCAGATGGCGCCCCCGCTCTTAGCTGCGACTTGCGCAACATCCTAGTCCTCGCAGCAGTTTTCAAAATTCACCAACTGCACGTGTTTCTGTTCGATCCACTGCTCAAGCTCCTCACTCACCAGAAACGCCGTTTCCATGGGACGAATCAAGGTAAAGGACGAGTGGTCGAGCACATATTGATCCAGGTACCCCGGGTGGAATACGAGCATGCTGCAGGCGTGACGCGCAATGTCGGCCTCGTCGTCAAACAAGTACTTGCGCGGATCGTACAGGCCTCGATCATCGAGGTGATAGGGTTTTGCACACACCACACCCCACTTCTCACTCCAGACCGGATCCATGGGGTTGATATAGAAGAGCCCATTGCGCTCCGCGACGTTCTGAAGTGCCTGAAAAAACGTCGGGGAGAACACGGCATGGCCCTCAAAGTACGCCGGGTCGCGCCCGGTCAGCGCACGAAACCGATCGAGCTGCGCCTGTATTTCGCGCTCCGCTTCCTCGAGCACGATGGTGTCCTCCGTGCGCGCCCTGATGGTTCTGCTAGAACAGAACTCCCCGTGTTCATCCACGAGTGAGGGAATGGACGTGGGGTCAGAAACCGGCTTACCAAGACAGATGTTTGTATGTTGCCCCACACTCACACCGCTTGCAGCAACGAGGTCGAAGCCGTGGGAGGCAGCAGGCATGTTGGGCATGAGCCCAACGCTCTTAATCGGTCCGCAAGAAATGGCTTTGGCGATACCGTAGTTGATGCCCTCGCTCATGCCCAGGTCGTCTGCCCTAAAAATGACCTTCATCCCAAGCGCCTCCTTTACGCGCACAGCGAGAACAGACTCACTTTGTGCCATCGGTTGTACTCTGCCGTTTGCCACCCATGGTATAGGACGTCCCCGTCCGCTCAAGGACGGCTTTTTCCGCGCACAATCCGGTAAATGAGGCAATTGAGCTGCTAGGCGCAGCGCTCGTATAGTATTTCTATCAACGATATCTGAATGCGGCGAAATGCCCCGATGCCCTAGGGGGCGACATGGATAGGGAGCTCCTCAATCTTCTTGAGCTCATCGAGCAGAGCGACTATGTAACGGCAGAACAACTTGCCCAACATATTCAAAAGAGCGAGAAGACGACGCGCACGCGCCTTAAGGCGCTCCGGCAGAATCTTGCAGAAAGTGGCGCCGAGCTTGTCTCCAAGCCACGCCACGGATACCGCCTCGAGATTAACGACGCTGAGCGCTACCATGCCTGGCGACAGCGTAGCCTACAACGCATTGCCCGCCACACGCCTGAAACCGCCGAAGAGCGTCTTATGTATCTCGTAGAGCGCTTCATAAGCGGATCGTTCTTCAAGCTCGCGGACGAGTCGGAAGCCTTGTTTGTCTCTACCAAGACACTCTCGCAGGAAATTCGCCATGCAGAGTCTATCCTTACACGCTCCGGCCTCACGGTGGAGCGTGTCCCTGGATACGGGATGAGAGCCATCGGAGACGAATTTGCCTTCCGCAAGGCAATCATGCACTGCTTGCGATTCCATACGGTCGGTTTTGATGATTGCCGCAGCGTACAAGATCAAGCCGCGGCAATCATCGGAGATCTTGTCGTGCAGACCTTTGCTGCCGAAAACGTCGTAATGTCCGAGGCTGCCCTCGAAACATTCATTCTCTATCTCGTGGTGTCAAGCGCACGCTGCCACCGTGGCCACATCATAGAGGACGTTTCCGGGCGAAACGCCTGGGAAGGCGCGGAGCATGACCGACATTGCGCGCACGTCGTTATAGAACAGCTGGAAGAACACGACATCCCGCTTGACGACACCGAAGGCGAGGTCCAGCTCATAGCTGCCTTCGTTGCCGGCGGTGTCGTGCGCCACGACGCATTCGGACTCGATGGGAACCTCGTTATCTCGGAGGATATCCAGCGTCTCATCGACCCTATGCTCGATGCCATCTACGATATGTACGGCGTCGACTTCAGCGATAATTTGCGTCTGCGCCTTATGCTGGGAAACCATCTCATTGCATTTGATATACGCATGCGCTATGGCATCGAAATCACAAACCCCCTGCTTGCAGAAACACGACGCACCTACCCCTTCGCCCACGCACTGGCGCAGCAGGCGGCATTGCCACTCGCTGCTCACTACGGACGCCCCGTATCCGAGCACGAGATTGCCTACTTCACCATAATGTTTCAAATGGGACTCGTCATGCAGCGACGCATTCCTCATAAGAGCCGTGTGCTCCTGGTTTGTGCGACGGGTAAATCGAGCTCGCGCTTTTTTGCTTATCAGTTTGAAGAAGCATTCGGCGATTACATCAGCGAGCTCACCGTCTGCAGCGTCTTTGAGCTCAACCACATCGACCTCAATACATTCGACTACATCTTCTCGTCCGTCCCCATTGACCGAGCGGTTCCCAAGCCCATCATGCAGGTGAACAGCTTCCTTGAGGCGCGCGATATGAACCGCGTACGTCGTAGACTTGAACTGGGGGATAGCTCATATCTACGCCGGTTCTACCGGCCAGAGTTCTTTTTCACGGGCCTCACGTCGCGGCGTCGAGACGACGCGCTCGCCGAACTCTGCGAACTCGTCCGACAAGTGCGACCCCTACCGGACAACTTCCTCGGCTCCGTGTTGGAGCGTGAGAAACATGGAAGCACCGATTTTGGTAACCTGGCAGCTCTGCCTCATCCCGTAGAGGTGCTTCCCGACGAAAACCTCGTGGTCGTGGGTGTTCTCAAGCGCCCCATCCGTTGGAAAACCAATGACGTCCAACTCATCATCCTTACGTCGATCTGCGACTCAACCGCAGACGAGACCCAACGATTCTATCAGACGACCGCACGGCTTCTTACCGACGAGAAGCGGGTACGCTGCATCGTAGAGGGTGGCAACTACGAAACCCTCATGCGCGCCCTGTGCGGCTAGAAGGAAGGGGTGCGCATGGCGTTACCAGCTGATTTTCTATGGGGAGCCGCTTTGGCGGCAAATCAATGTGAGGGGGCCTATCAAGAAGACGGCAAGGGTCTCTCGGTTGCCGATGTGATGACCGCCGGCGCGGTCGATACGCCTCGACGTATAACGACCGACGTTGAGGCAGGGGTCTACTACCCGAGCCACGACGGCGTGGATTTCTATCATCGCTACAAGGAAGACATAGCGCTCTTTGCCCAGATGGGACTCAAGGTCCTGCGCCTCTCCATCGCATGGAGCCGCATCTTCCCCGAAGGCGACGAGATCGAGCCCAACGAGCGCGGCCTCGCTTTCTACCGTAGCGTATTTGCCGAGCTTAAGCGCTACAACATAGAACCTGTTGTTACGCTTTCGCATTACGAGATGCCACTTGGCCTCGTGAGAAAGTACGGGGGTTGGCGCGATAGGCGTCTCGTGGACTTCTTCGCGAGGTACTGTGATATATGCTTCCGGGAGTTCGGCGATACTGTGCGCTATTGGCTCACGTTCAACGAGATCAACGTTGCCGAGTACAATCCGTGGTCGCCCACCGGCATCAATAAGCGACCGGGAGACGAGGGCTATTGGCCCACCATCTATCAGGCGGTCTACCACCAATTTGTCGCAAGCGCTAAGGCGGTCATCCGAGCGCACGAGATCGATCCCGGCCTCAAGGTCGGTTGCATGACACTCGCGGGCATTGTGTATCCAAAAACCTGCCACCCGCTCGACGCGAAGGCGGCAGACGATTTCCAAAACGATATGCTCGCCTTTGCGGATGTGCAGGTGCGCGGCTATCTCCCCTCCTTCTTAAGCAAGGCCATGGGGCGACGCGGGGTTACCCTTGTGCGCGAGGCGGGAGATGACGAGATTCTCCGCGCCGGTACGGTAGACTTCGTTGGCTTTAGCTACTACTCATCGATGGTGCAAAGCGGCACCGAAGCCGACGCCGAAAAGACAGGCGGCAACATGGTGAGCGGCGTGAAGAACCCCTACCTCGAAACGAGCGCTTGGGGTTGGCAGCTCGACCCCATGGGCCTGCGTCTGACACTCCGCCTGCTTTACAACCGCTACCAAAAGCCGCTCTTTGTGGTAGAAAATGGCCTCGGCGCAGCAGACGAGGTGGTAGATGGGCGCGTTGATGACGACTATCGCATCGCCTACCTTCGCGCGCACATAGCTGCCATGATCGACGCGGTCGATGAGGACGGTGTGGACCTGATGGGGTACACGCCCTGGAGCGCGCTCGACCTCGTCTCCGCCGGCACGGGAGAGATGAAGAAGCGCTACGGCTTCATCTATGCCGACCGGGACAACGAGGGCGCTGGCACGCTTGAGCGCATTCCTAAAAAGTCATTCTTCTGGTATCGCGACGTCATCGCATCGAATGGTACGAACCTGTAATTCGCCAATCAGTCACACGGCTGTTTATGTCACATGGACAAGCGAGCGCAACGCTGCCTTGTTGCGCTCGCACAACAACAGAAAGGATATTGCACCATGACTCCCGATGAAGAACTGCAAGTTTTTAAGCTCATCAGCACGGCAGGCACTGCAAAGAGCGCCTACATGGAGGCCATCAAGCACGCGAAAGATGGCCGAGCAGATAAGTCTCCCGCCCTCATTGCAGATGGCGATGCAAACTTTCTGGAAAGCCACGACGTTCATCTGGAAATGATCTCCTCCGCAGCTCAGGGAGTCAATGCCCCGGCATCGCTTATTCAAGTTCATGCAGAGGATCAGCTCATGGCGACCGAGGTCACCAAGGCTTTTGCACGCGAGCTGGTTGACCTGTACCGCATGATCGACGCCATGCAGAACCGTATCGATGAACTGGAGAAGAAGGTCAACGCAGCGTAAATCTTGTGCGCCATAACCGGCTAGAGATAATCGGCAACGCCAAGTACAGGGCCCCGGGCATTCAGCCCGGGGCCCTTCTTGTGGGGAGGCGTCGTCCTTGTGGTGGAGGTGTCGTCCGCGCCGTCCAATCCATACGGCGCTACGAATCGAGCCCGCGCAATACGCGGCGTCGGTATACAAACGAGGTGGGCAGCGCTTCTGCAGCACCTCCCACCTCGCAAAACAAACGCGGCAATATGAAGGGGACTTGTTACTATGCCACCTGTGCTTCCTGCTCCGCCTTGAGCCTGGTGACGTCCATCGCCTTGATAAACGGAATCCAAATCAAGATATCGATGATGAGAAACACGACCTCAGCGATGGCAATGCTGATACCACCGGAAAGCATGCCAGTGATGACCACCGGGATGTTGAACGGCAGGATGCCGACGCATTTTGCCACAATACCCAGGGACTGCAGTGCGTACATTCCAATGACATTGACAAGAGGCGTCACGATAAACGGAATAGCAGCCACGGGGTTCAGCACAATGGGGAGGCCGAAAATAATCGGCTCGCTGATGCCAAAGAAACCGGGCGCCAGCGCCACCTTGCCGACCGTACGCAGCTGAGCGGAACGGGCGACCAAAAGGATGGCAATGGGAACGGCGGGGTAGGCAATTGCGATGGTCGTAATGTAATTGAAGTTCATACCGATGATGTTGGGGAGAGCCTCGCCAGCAGCGTAGGCGGCCTGGTTGGCACCATCGAGCATCATGAAGAGCGGGCCGATGAGGCTCGTGATAAAGCCGGGATGAATGCCGAAGCACCACAGCAGGCACATGATCACGCTAATGAGAACAACGGAAGCGATGTTGCCGCCAATCAGGCCCTGGATGGGCATCTGGATGAGAGCGTAGAAACAGCTGAACGCGTCGCCCCAGGGAGTCAGCGCAAAGATCATGCGCACCACGATAGCGCACAGCGCAATGGCAAACGCGGGAATGAGCGAAACGAAACTGTTGGACACAAAGTCGGGCGTGCCAGTGGGCATCTTAATAACAATGTTCTTAGAAACAATAAGGTGGAAGAGCTTCGTTGCAAGGAACGCAATAACGATGCCCAAGATCATGCCTTTAGTGCCCAGATAGTCAAAAGCAAGCGACGTCACACCATCTTCTGAAGTCAACGTAGGCATCAGCGCAACATAGACAACAAGGGCGAGCACACCGGCGGCAGGAGCCTTAACCCCGATGTTCTCACCGTACGAGCGCGCAACACCGTAGGTGAAGAACAGGCCGAGCATGTTGGTGGTTGCGTTCACCACGGCAGAAAGCGCCACATTGACGCCGCTCGTTGTAAGGAACTCCTGATAAGCCGGAATGGGAATGCCCGAGAACAAGCTTGCGAACGATCCGACGATGATGATGGGGAACATCGACATGATGCCCGACGAAATCGCCTGGAGAATCGTATTTTTGCTGACAGCGTTACCCCAAGAAGAAATCTTGGCAATGATACCGTTCATGGATGCCATGTGCGACGCGCCTCCTAGTTCTCACCCATAAGGGATTTGGCCTGGGCAAGCGCAGCGTTGCCATCCATCGTGCCGTACGCCACCATGTCAATGACGGTAACCGGCACGCCCGGGCATGCCGCGCGAACTTCATCGGCTTGGAACTGAATCTGAGGGCCCAGCAAAATGCAGTCGGCATCCGAGGCGACTTCTGCCGCCTTATCAGTGGAGTAAGCGGCAATGGCGCACTCGAGGCCCTCGGTGGCGGCGGCATCCTTCATCTTCTGAACCATGAGGCTCGTAGACATGCCGGAATTGCACAAGAGGATAATCTCCTTCATCGGCTTCCCCTTCTCGTTATCGTTATCGTGGAACCGTTCGAAGTGCATGCGAAGCTTCGATGACACCACTATATGAGGGGAAGTACGGCCACTCCATAGCCGTTCTTGCCACGTTCGAATCCGGCAAGGGTGGGTAGGCCCCTTTAGCGCTTGAGCTTTTCCTCGCGGGCGACGAGGGCCTGCTTGAGCGCACCGAGGTCGCGCTCGGTGCGCTTGGCGCGGCGCGACAGAACAAACGCGTAAACCGCAAGTGCGAGCCAAATGCCCACATAGGCAGCTATAACAAAAGGAGCGGCCGGGAGAACTCCTCGAACGGCACGCCGGTCCAGCCCCTGCCCTCGAAGAAGTCGCACTTGAGCGTGCCGAAGAACCCCTCGGCACGCGCGTTGTCGGGGCTCCGGGCCCTCCTCGACATCGAGCGCCTGACCCCGGGCCCGCACGCCTCGCGCCACTCGCGCCCCATGTAGACGGCGCCGCCGTCGTAGCGCTTGCATTGAATCGCCCACCATTCCCCCGCCTCGGCGGTCTGGGCCATGAGGTCGATTCCGTTGTCTTGGGTGTCGTGGACGGGACAATCGTCCCATTCGAGTGCCTGGGCTATCGTCCCGACACGGGAAAGAACAGCGCGTAGAAGGGGTCGTTCTTGAGATAGCAAACGCAGGCCGCCTCGTACTTGTCGCCCTTCTCCTTGGTCGTTGCCGACCCGTTGACGATGGGATCAAGGGCATCGTAGACGGTCTTCATATAGCGATTCCCTTGTTGTTATTCAGACGTCACTATTTTAGCTAAGGACCGCCGGAACTCTTTCTAATTGGAGTTTATCGGTCGACAAGTCAAACCGCCCGGCCCGCGATTATCAATGGTTTATATGCTTCACAAAATAAACTGCCACAGGATTCACCCGCAATTCACCCGCAAAGTAAACCAATAAAGAAAAAGCTCGGAAGCAATTATGCTTCCGAGCTGCAAGTTCTTGGTCGCGGGGGCAGGATTTGAACCTACGACCTCCGGGTTATGAGCCCGGCGAGCTACCAGACTGCTCCACCCCGCAATGTCTGGGCGCCTCATGTGCGCAAGAAAGAATATTACGTGGGAGTTCGGTAAACGGCAAGGAAAATCTCGTAGAGCATAATTCCTTCATATTTAAACCCCTCAGCCCCTATCACCGTAAACGAATCGCAGCCGAGCGCCGTCGACGGCACGTATACAATGGTGCGCGTCCTTTTATGCCGACACCGGGAGTAGACATGCTGCTCGCTATCGATATGGGAAACACGCAGACGGCCATGGGCCTGTTTGACGGAGACAAGCTGGTGCAGTCGTGGCGCATGCCCACCGACCGCTCCTACACCGCCGATGAGATCCACGTGCGCCTGATGGGCTTCTTTAAGATGTACGACCTCTCGCTCGGCGCGGTCGACGCGATCGCCTTTGCGGGCGTGGTGCCGCAGCTCTCGCGCGAGTGGCACGCCGTGGCCGACCGCATCGCGGCAGACGCCATCGTCATTGGGCCACAGACGGCCGCGGTGACCAAGCTGCGGGCGGCGCGCCCCCAGGCCGTTGGTGCCGACCGCATCGCCAACGCCGTCGCTGCCGAGACCTTCTACGGCGCCCCGGCGATCGTGGTGGACTTTGGCACCGCAACCAATATCGACGTCATCGACGAGGACGGCTATTACATTGGCGGAGCGATTGCGCCGGGCATCCGCATCTCCATGGACGCGCTCGCCGCCCGAGCCGCCAAGCTCGCCAGCGTTCCGCTCGAGGCGCCCGAGCACGCCATCGGCCGCGACACCGAGGAATGCATCAAGGTCGGCGCCGTGATGGGCGCCGCCGCCATGGCCGAGGGCCTGGTCGCTCGCATGAAGCGCGAACTGGGCCGCGAGGATGCCACCGTTATCGCCACGGGCGGTCTCGCCGGCATTGTCGCCGATTCGACCGATGCCTTCGACGTGGTCGACGGGCAACTCACCATCAAGGGCATCTGCGAAATCTACCGCCGCATGCAGGAGCTGGGATAGAGTAAACGCCAGGTCGCAGCAACCAGCCTCCAATCCTATTCCTCAAAATCGAAAATTTTTCAGTTTTGAGGAATAGGATTTTTTGCTAAGCCTCGCCGCACAACCACCTCGCCAGGTCCACGATCTGCACCCCATCGCGATCCGTGGCCTCGTGATGTGTGCGGGCAAGAATCATCTTGGGATACGCATCGCCAATGCTCAGCAGTGGCGAAATCTCGCGTTCAAACGTCTTATCCGAGCTGATGTCGTCGCTCACCTGAATGTAGAGCTTCTCGCTTCGCTTGATTGCTACAAAGTCTATTTCCTTTTTATAGAGCACACCGACGTATACCTCGTATCCGCGGCGCAGCAGCTCGATGGCCGCCATGTTCTCGTATACGCGTCCCCAATCCATATCACGTGTACCAAGCAGTGCGTATTTGAACGCGTGGTCTGCCAGGTAATACTTCTCGCCGCTCTTAAGGTATTTTTTGCCGCGAATGTCGTACCGACGAACTTTATAGAAGGCAAACGCATCGCACAGGTACCCCATGTACGTGCCGACCGTCTTGTTCGTAATCTTTAGCCCATCCGCATTCAAAACATCTGTAATGTTGCGTGCCGACGTTATGTTGGAGACGTTGTCCATCATGTAATCGGCAATGCGCAGCAGTGCCGATTCGTTTCTCACGTTATGCCGCTGCACGATATCCCTCACGATGAGCGTTTTGAAGACATTGGAGAGATATTGGTAGCGCTGCTCCTGCAGTGGATAAGGGTAAGAGCCGGACATACCGCCGGTTCTCGCGTACTCATCGAAGTCGCGATCGACCTCGCCCTCGTCACTATAAAAGCGATACTCCTCAAACGAGAATGGGAAAACCTCGATCTCGAACGTGCGCCCCGTAAAGAGCGTCGACAGATCGCTCGACAGCAAAAAGGCGTTCGATCCGGTGATGAAGATGTCGTACTGCTCGGATGCATGGAGGCTGTTGATCGCGCGTTCAAAGCCGTCGCACATCTGAACCTCGTCGATAAGCAGGAAGTTTTGCTTGTCGGACACTCGATGCTCTTTCACATAGGCGAGCAGGGCATGATATTCGAGCAGGCCCTCGAACTCGTCGAGGTTGTAATTGATATGGATGACATTCGAATTGGACAGATTTGCCTCCACGTAATCGCGGAGGGCCTCGAGCAATTTTGACTTACCGCTACGGCGAATGCCCGTTATGACCTTGATGTCCGGTACGCCAATAAGGCTCGTCAACGTGTCCATATATGACGTTCTATTGATGAGTTTCATTGGTGCCTCCCTGCGGTCTTCTATCGCTATTCCTCAAAAACGAAAATTATTCAGTTTTGAGGAATAGACTCTGCAACGAATATACCTCGTTAAAGGCCGAGCTGGCTTAATTCTATTCCTCAAAATCGAAAGATTTTCAGTTTTGAGGAATAGGGTGCTGACAACCCATTCCCCAGACAACAAGACCCTCCCCAGCACAGGCCGAAGAGGGCTTCGTTGTCATCGCTATCTTTGAGCGCGGGCACCTCGCGTTACAGTCCGCGAATCCGTACGGCCTCGGGCGGAAACTCCTGCTCGCCGGCATCGGTCTTGATGGTCGCGCGACCCCAGATGTCCAGGCCCGCAAACACACCGACCGCAAGCGGCAAGCCGCTGGGCGACACCGCCGCAACCTGACGACCCAGCAGTGGCACCATGTCAAAGTACTCGCCCAGCACCGGAGCCAGCGGGCCGGCAGCGCCCTGTGGTGTGTTGGCGGCAACCGCCCAGGTGTCCACGCGGGTCAGCACGGCGGTGGCCAATGCCTCGACCAGCACCTCGTCGGCCATATCCACGCCAAGCTCGCTCAGCGCCGCACGTTCAATATCAACCGTCACCGCGGCAAACATGCCCGCAGCACCGGCACCGCCGTTCACGGCAACACGCGCGAGCGACGTCTCAAACGCAAGCGCACCGCACACGATATCGCTCGGCCACTGGATACCCACTTTACCGGCAAGGCCCAACCCCGGCGTCGAAGCCGTGCCCACGAGCGCGTCCATCATGCCCATCGCGGCCACAAACGGCAGGCCGTGGAAGGCGTGCATGTTCACATCGGGGCGCACAACCAGCGAAAACGTCAGCGAAGCATCGCCCACGCTCCACGCGCACCAGCCCGCGGACACGCCCTCGCGACCCGCGTCACGCGCCGCGTCAAGCTCAGTGGCAGCGACTACAGCGTTCATCTCGATCATCTACATACGCCCCAATTCACCCACGATATGGCCCACACGATCCTCGGGCTCCTTGACCTCGACGCCGTTGTAGCGGAAGAACCGCGCCGGGTCGTGCATCAGGTCCTCAAGCGGCACCAGCACAAAGTCGCGCTCGCCGATCAGTGGATGCGGCAGGCGCAGCTTTTTGCCGCCGTGGGTCTCGCCGTCCATCCACAGCAGGTCCAGGTCGATGGTGCGCGGACCGTTGGCCTTGGCCTTTTTGGAGCGGTCGCGGCCCAGCTCGGCCTCGATCTTCATGAGCTCGTCGAGCAGCACCAGCGGCGCCAACTCGGTCTTGATCTCGATGACGGCGTTGGCAAACGCGTCCTGGCGCGTCTCGTAGGCCGGCTCGCTCTCGTAGATCTTGGAGGAGTTGGACACGCAGGTAAGTGGAATCTCGGCGATCATGTCGCGTGCGGCGCGGATGTTGTCGCAGCGATGCCCCAAGTTGGATCCCACGGCCACAAACGCGCGGCGCGGCTGCGGCTTGGCAACCGCCCAGTAGCCGTTCAGGAACTGCGCAAAGCCCGCGGCGTCGTGCACGCGCACGATGTTGGCACCGGCCTGGATGGCGCCCAGGCACACGCCAAACGTAGCGGCATCGCGCTCGGCGGCCTCGGTCACGCCCGAGACGGCGCCCACAAAGCGCTTGCGCGATACGGCGCACATGAGCGGATAGCCCAGTGACGCCATCTTGGCAGTCTCGCGCTGGATGACGATGTCCTCGTTAGCCGACTTACCAAAGCCCGGGCCAGGATCGATGCAGATGCGGTCGCGCGACACGCCGGCATGGATGAGCGCGCGGGCCTGGTCGGACAGAAAGCCCATGACGCGGCGCATGATGGGCGCCGAATCGGGCAGGGTGAAGCGGCGGAGCTGCGAGGTGGGCACGTAGGCCTCCTCGCGGCGGGCGCTGCGGCGCATCATGGCGGCCAGGCGGTCATTGGACTCCGATGCGGCCTCGGTGGCCTCGGGCGCGGGCGCGACGGTCTCGGCGGCAGCAGCCTGCTCGGCGGCCGGCGTCTCCTGCTCGCTTGCAGGCTCGGTCGCGGGCTCAGGTTCGCCAAACGGCAACGAGGGCTGCACCACGCCACCCGGAAGCTTTGCCTCGGGCTTAGGGTCGCCCAGCAGCTTGCCACGGCGGCGACGAGCGGGCTTCTCGGCCTCGCGCGCGGCCTCGGCAGCCGCCTCGCGCGCCTTCTCGGCAACAAACGCCGCTGCCGAGGTATCGAGCTGCACCGTTGCGTGCGTGCGGGTAGGCGCGGCGACCTCGCCGGCATGCATCACGATGACACCGCAGGTGCTCGTCTTAACAAACTCGACCATCTTGGGGTCAGTGAAGCCGGTCACGTCGTTGACGATCGAGGCGCCGCAGCGCACGGCCGCCTTGGCAACCGCCACGTGACGCGTGTCAATCGAGACGATGGCGCCCTCCTTGGCCAGCGCGCGCACCACGGGCAGCACGCGGCGAGCCTCCTCGTCGGGGTTGACCGGGGTAAAACCAGGGCGCGTGGACTCGCCGCCTACGTCGATGATGTCGGCGCCGGCGTCGAGCATCGCCAGACCGTACTCGATGGCGGCATCCGGGTCGAAGTGCTCCCCGCCATCGCTAAACGAATCGGGCGTCACGTTGAGGACGCCCATGATGCGCGGACGGTCAAAGCTGAGCTCATACTTTCCGCACCGCCATGTCTTGCTGTCGTTCGCCATGAACATCCTCCTAAAATGCCCACGCCGCCGAGCTTGGGGAGCTGGCGGCGGGGTCGCTTTGCACTCAGTCTTTCTATTGTATCCGCGCACACGGGCTAGAACGCAAACGCGGCCGCGATGTCGCAAGAAATCAGCAGGTCGGCATTTGCATCCTGATCGGTAGGCGCCAAATTGCAAATGGCCAGCGTATCGCCAGTAAAGTAACGCGTAAGGCCTGCCGCCGGATACACCACGAGCGAGGTCCCGCCCACAATGAGGGCATCGGCCGCGGCGATGGCGGCAACGGCACCGGTCAACACACGCTCGTCGAGCGGCTCTTCGTAGAGCACCACATCGGGCTTGATGCGACCACCGCACGCGGGGCACACGGGCACGCCCGCGGCGTCCTCGTGCTCGCGCGAGCAAATCCACTCGGCGCTATAGACCGCGCCGCACGACTGGCAAATGTTGCGATGGACCGATCCGTGCAACTCAAACACGCGCTGCGAGCCCGCCATCTGATGCAAGCCGTCGATGTTTTGCGTCACCACGGCATCGAGCTTGCCAGCTCGCTCCAGCTCGGCCAGCTTGGTGTGGCAGCGGTTGGGCTTAGCGTTAAGCGCGATCATCTTGGTTCGGTAAAAGTCGAAGAACTCCGCCGGATGTGTCTCGTAAAAGCTGTGCGACAGCATGGTCTCGGGCGGATAGGCAAACTGCTGGTGATACAGGCCGTCCACGCTGCGAAAATCGGGAATGCCGCTCGCCGTGGAAACACCAGCGCCGCCAAAGAACACCACACGCCCGTGGGTATTGAACAGCTCCGCCAGCGCGGTGGAGGCCTGCTTGGAATCTGTTATCGCTTGCGTCATGTTTGTCCTCCGTCCACGTTGGTCGGGGCGGCTGCGATTGCGCCGTCGCCCACGGAGCCCACCCCGCCCCTGTTGCGCTAATCTTAAGCCTGCCAACCCCGTCGAAAGGACACCATGCCTCAGACTTACACTTTCGCCTCGTGGAACGTCAACGGCCTGCGCGCCGTGCTCAAAAAGGACCCGAGCTTTATCCAGATCGCGCAGGAACTCGATGTCGATGTCCTAGCGCTGCAGGAGACCAAGCTGCAGGAGGGCCAGGTCGATATCGACCTGCCCGGCTATCACCAAACCTGGAGCTACGCCGAGCGCAAGGGCTACTCGGGCACCGCGGTCTTTAGCCGCCAGGAACCGCTGCGCGTGCTGCGCGCCGATGCACTGCTGCCCTACGCCGGCAAGGGCGGGGCTGCCGAGCTCGTCGCCCAAGCCGCAACCGAGGGCCGCGTCTGCGCGCTCGAGTTCGACAAGTTTTGGTTTGTGGACGTCTATACGCCCAACGCCCAAAATGAGCTCGCGCGCATCAACGTGCGCATGGCTTGGGACGATGCCTACCGCGGCTTTTTGGCAGGCCTCGAGCGCGAGACCGGAAAGCCCGTGGTGACCTGCGGCGACTTTAACGTGGCACACGAGGAGATCGATCTTAAGAACCCCAAGTCCAACCGCGGCAACGCAGGCTTTTCGGACGAGGAGCGCGGCAAGTTTACCGAGCTGCTCGACGCCGGTTTTACCGACACCTGGCGCGCGGCCAATCCGGACGTCGAGGGCGTCTACAGCTGGTGGAGCTACCGCTTTAATGCCCGCAAGAACAACGCAGGCTGGCGCATCGACTACTTCCTGGTAAGCAACGCAATCGCCGGCAATGTGCGCGACGCCGGCATCCGCGGCGACATCTTTGGCAGCGACCACTGCCCCGTCACTCTCACCCTAGAGCTCTAGCCCCAACTGATCTCCTGGGGACGGAGGAAAAGGAATCATTTTCACTTCGCGAGATCATCCACGCAGCTCGCTTGCCACGAAACTGGCCCATCTACTACGTTTAAGCCACTACCCTCAACCACAGTGAACAACGCAGAAAGAAAACCGCAGGTAGAAAGCCTACGGTTTTTCATAAAACACGGTTGAGGTTGGGGGTGTCGGGCCAAACGTAGTAGATAGACCGATTTCGTGGCGGGCGGGTTCAGCTGATTCCCTGGGAACGTCTGGAGGCGAAAGAAAACGGATCAATTTGGCTCTCCGAGGGCCACGATGCCCGTCGTATCAGCCGGCTATTTCAAAACTATGCCGGTTTACGGGGCTGAATCGCGAACCCCCAACCATACGCAATTCCGAAATAATAAAACCGCAGGTAAACGGCTTGCTCTATTTCAAAAATAGCCGGCATGGTCTGCTTGTGCCAATCTGGCCCCGTAAACCGGCATAGTTTTAAAATGGCACTTCGGCAGTATTGATTCCCGCCCCGGCGCAACCAGCCCTACAGTCCGTACTTCACGACGACTCGGTTGATGCGGCGACACCAAGGCTTGTACAGGGCGACCAAAAACACGCAGGTCGCGAGTCCGTGCGTGATATCGAACGGTACGGCGGTGGCAAGACGCGCCACGGTGCCCGCCCACGTGAGCGGTTGAACAAAACCGATGATGTCATACGCGTTGATCACCACGCCGTACAGCAGACCCGAAGCAAAGCCGTACGCCATCAACGGCGGCATGCGCACGGTGCCGTCGGCACGGTCGAACGCACCCGCATGCGCCAGCGCGCCGCCAACATAGCCAACCAGACCCCAGGCATACATCTGCCACGGCGTCCACATACCCTGCCCAAAAAAGAAATTGCTGGTCAGCGCTGCCAGCGCACCGACCATAAAGCCATTACGACGGCCGAGTGTCGCACCGGCGATAATGGCGATGGCGCTCACGGGTTTAAAGTCGGGAATGGGGCCAAACAAGATGCGCCCCGCCGCGGCCAACGCCGCCAGAACCAGCGTTGGCATAATCTGGCGCAGGCCCGGTCGCGACGCCTCGTAGTCCGCAAAGAACAGCGCGAGCACCAGCGCCACCACAACCAGCATGGCAAGCGCTGTCTGCTCAATGCCCGTCAGCAATGCTGCGGCCATTACCGCCGGCACCGCCAACAACAGCGGAATCTCCAGTTTTGCAAGTAGGCGCGAGACGCGATAATCCACCATTCCATCACGCCCTATAAAACACGTTGTCGGCAAAGAAGTCTGCCGGCGGCTCCATGCAGGCAATTTCGCCGTCGAACATCATGGCAACGTCGTCGGCAGCCTGCTCGGCGAAGCCCAGGTCGTGCGTGGCCATGATGACGGTGCCGCCGGCTTGCGCATGCTCGCACAGGGCGCGGGCGATAATGCGGCGGCTCGTCAGGTCCAGCCCCTTCGTGGGCTCGTCGAGCAGCAACAGCTCCGGACCAATCAACAGCAGCTTTGCCAACGCGAGCAGCTGACGCTGGCCGCCCGAAAGATCGTACGGATGGCGCGCATCCAGGCCGTCCAATCCCAGCTGCGCCGCGCGCTCCTGGGCCGCGTCCTCGTCGTATCCGCAGGTCGAAGCCCATTCCATCAGCTCGTCGTGCACTGTCTCGGCGACCAGCAGGGCCTTGGGGTTCTGCGGCAGCAGCGCCGCCGAAGCCGCCCCGCGCACCATGCGCCCACGCTGCAGCTTAGCCGTTCGGGCCAGAATCGAGAGCATCGTCGATTTGCCGCAGCCGTTTCCGCCCACAATCGCATGCACCGCGCCAGTCGAAAACGCCACATCGAGTCCGCGCAGCACCCAGCCGGACGCCCGATCGTAGCGAAACCAGCTTCCTGTCAAGGTGGTGGCCGAGCCAGCGTACATTTTTGGGAATATTCTGCATCCACCGGCGCGCGATGACGCCCCCGAGTCGTCCTGCGGCAGGATTTGCGCCTCAAATTTAGCCGATTTGTCCGTTTTTGGTCCCTTTTTCGCACCCGCAACGTCCGCGTGCGGGTCTAAAGAGCCCTGCCGGCCACCAGCGATGCTGAAAATTCCGTTTTTTGCACGCCGCGAGCCACCCCACCCTGGCACCTCGCCAGAAAACAGCTCTTCGCGATGCCCCAAGGAGGCAATGTCGGCCACCTCGCGCACGCGGCCGCCCTCAATCCGATACGCGCACGTCGCATACTCGAGCATTGGGCGCGGTTGATGCGTAGCCACAACAACCGTGCAGCCCAGCTCGCGATTCACACGAAACAGCGCGTGCAGAAAATTCTTCTCGGCAACGGGATCGAGCTGAGACGTGGGCTCGTCGAGTAGCAGCACACGCGGACGCAGCGCCAGGACGGCGGCAAGCGACAGCAGCTGCTTGCGGCCACCCGAAAGCGTATCGGTATCGCGATGAAGCCAGTCCTCCAGACCAAAGAAATAGCTGGTTTCGGCAACACGGCGGCGCATCTCGTCGCGCGACACCCCCAGATTCTCTAGGCCAAACGCCATCTCGTGCCACACGGTCTCGCACACAATCTGGTTCTCGGGATCCTGGAACACGTAGCCCACGCACTCCGCAGACGCGCGCACGTCCATGTCGGCAACGTTCTCGCCCAGCACGCGCGCATCGCCAGTGCGCTCGCCCGCCGGAGCGATCTCGGGCTTGAGCAGCGACAGCAGCGTCGACTTACCCGATCCGGTACCGCCAACAAGCAGCGCAAATGCACCTTGGGGAACAGACCAGTCGAGCCCCTCGAGCACCGCAGCATCAGCCCCGGGGTAGGCAAAGCTCAGGCTCCGCGCCTCAATCGCCGGCATATCCGGGCCGCACGCCGCACCCGACACCGGGCCCCTATCCAACCGAGCCATCAGCCAAACCTCTTCTCATCGATCACATGCAACACGCAGGGCAGCACCATCCATGCAGCGTACACGACATAGCCCAGCCACGGCGCCGGCACCGAGAGCTGCGGATAAAACGAATACTGCGTCGTCGCGGTCCACGCCACTGCCGCCGTGGCCACGCCAAACACCGCAAGCCCAGCCAGCGCGACAACGTCGCTGCGCCCCAGTCGATACCTCGCATACGTCGTACGACGCGTCGCGGCACCCCACCCGCGCGAGCGCATCGCGTCCGCACGCTCCAGCGAATCTTCCATGCCCCAGCCCATCAACACGCTCGATGCCCGTAGGCGCGAACGCACGGGGTCGGCCGGCGCACGCCCCGGCACATCAATCGCATCCTGCACCGCCAACACCGTACGACCGCGGCGCAAAAACTGCGGGACAAGCCGCATGCACATCGAGATCATGAGCGCAATCACCGGTGCGGCATTGCCCAGCAGCGCGAGCACCTTGTCGTATTCGAGCATCGACGCCGCCGCCTCAAACCACAACACGCTCGCCACAAACAGCCCTCCCATGCACAGGCCGTATACCATGCTCTCCAGATACACCGCGCGCATGCCAATACGGAACAGCTCCGTCGAGCCCGAGGCGCTAAACAGCGGATTGAGCACCGCGACGATCAAAATCACCGGCAGCTGCCAGCGGAGCGCGCCCAGCGTGCGGGCAGCCCCACGCGTCGCAAATCCATACGCCAGCCCGCCCGCAAGTGACAGCGCAATCAGTACCGGCTGCATCGAGAACATAGTGAGCCCCAGCGTCAGCACTATATAGAGTGCCGGCACAGCCGGATGCGACATCGAGAATGCCGCGACGGGCTCGCCGCCAAACTCCTCTCGTATGTTGTCCACGGGCACCCCGTCCCCTCGCTCAAACAACAGCTCCGCAGCACCGCCAACGCCGCACGCAAGCAGTGCAAACGCCACGCCGGCGGCGCAAGCCTCAACCGCCGCAAACCAATCGTTACGCGCTCGTCATATGCCTGCGGTATCATATTGCGCCGTGTATCGTTTCCAAACACACGTCTCTATAACGTAACAGGAGATCACATGGACGCAACCGCAATTATCCTCGCTGCCGGCGAGGGCACCCGCATGAAGTCGAACCACTGCAAGGTTTCGCACAAGATCCTGGGTAAGCCCATGGTCCAGTGGATCGTCGACGCTACCATCAAGGCCGGCTGCAGCCGCGTCGTGGTCGTCATCGGCAGCCACGCCGACGAGATGCGCGCCCTCATCGACGGCGCCTACGCCAACAGCGCCACCAAGGTCGAGTGCGTCGAGCAGACCGAGCGCCTGGGCACCGGCCACGCCGTAAAGGTCGCGCTCGAGGCCTGCGGCATCACGCAAGGCCCCGTCGTCGTGCTCAACGGCGACCTGCCGCTCATCACCGCCGACACCGTCGCCAAGTTCGCGCAAACCGTCGCCACCGGCGAGCTCGCCTGCACCGTCATGACCATGACCCCGCCCGATCCTTTCGGCTACGGCCGCATCAAGCTGGGCGCCGATGGTCAGATCGAGCGCATCATCGAGCAGAAGGACTGCACGCCCGAGCAGGCCGCCACGCTGCTGGAGTGCAACGCCGGCTGCTACGCCTTTGACGGCGCGCAGCTCGCCGCCCACATTAACGAGATCGGCAACGACAACGCGCAATCCGAGTACTACCTGCCCGACATGCTCGAGATCCTCAAAGGCCACGGCCAGGCTGTCTCCATCTTCCACTGCGACGACTACCGCGACGGCCTGGGCGTCAACAGCCGCATCCAGCTCGCACAGCTCACCGCCATCGCGCGCGACCGCATCAACGAGCACTGGATGGCCGAGGGCGTTACCTTCATCGACCCCACGCAGGCTTGGATCGGCCCCGACGCCACCATCGGCCGCGATACCGTCGTATGGCCGCAGACGCACCTGATCGGCCACGTCACCGTGGGCGAGGAGTGCCAGCTCGGTCCCAACAGCCGCCTCAGCGACACCACCGTCGGCAGCGGCTGCACCATCGATGAGACCATCGCCATCGAGGCCGTCATCGAGAACGGCGTCGACTGCGGCCCGCGCGCTTACCTGCGCCCGGGCACCCACATGCTCGACGGCTCCAAGGCCGGCACGCACGTGGAGATCAAGAAGTCCACGATCGGCGAGGGCTCAAAGGTGCCGCACCTGTCCTACATCGGCGACACCACCATGGGCTCCGGCGTCAACGTGGGCGCGGGCTCCATCACCTGCAACTACGATGGCGTGCACAAGCACAAGACCGTCATCGGCAAGGACGCCTTCATTGGCTCCGACACCATGATGGTCGCGCCCGCCCAGATTGGCGACGGTGCACTCGTGGCCGCTGGCTCCGTCATCACCGAGCCGGTCCCGGCAGACGCGCTCGGTCTGGGCCGCGCCCGTCAGGTAAATATTGAGGGCTGGGCCGCCGATTACCGCCGCCGCCTGCACGAGGACGACGAGGTATAACGTTTTACCAAGCACAAAAGGAGCTGCTCCATGGGGGCGGCTCCTTTTTCCATCGTGACCTGCGCAACCGGATGAGTGGTCGGTTCGTGTCCGTTGGCGGTAAAGACGTTATCAGGACCCGATAAACCCCGCCGCGCGGTTACAATGCAACAAGGCATCTATATGGCATTCGATGTATAAAGGAGAAGGGTAATGCCGATTAATGATCCCGAGAAGTCGGAGAATATGCGCAAGTCCATCCGCGTGTATTCCGGTTCCTCCAACCGTCCCCTCGCTCAGAAGATTGCTGAGTACCTTGGGGTCGAGCTTTCGGGCCTTACGCTAAAGCAGTTCGCCAATGGTGAGATTTACGCCCGCTACGACGAGACCGTCCGCGGCGCCGACGTCTTCCTGATTCAGTCCGTGGCCGGCGGCAACGTCAACGACATGCTCATGGAGCTGCTCATCGCCACCGACGCTGCCAAGCGCGCATCCGCCCGCTCCATCACCGCCGTTATCACCCACTACGGCTATGCCCGCCAGGACCGCAAGGCCGGCCCGCGCGAGCCCATCACCGCCCGCCTCGTCGCCAACCTGCTCGAGCGCGCCGGCGTCAACCGCATCATCACCCTCGACCTGCACCAGGGCCAGATCCAGGGCTTCTTCGATATCCCGGTTAACCACCTGTCCGCACTGCCGCTGTTTGGCCAGTACTACAACGACATGCACTTCGACACCGAC
This sequence comes from Collinsella sp. AF04-24, assembly GCF_003465685.1. NCBI lineage: Bacteria > Bacillati > Actinomycetota > Coriobacteriia > Coriobacteriales > Coriobacteriaceae > Collinsella > Collinsella sp. AF04-24. Next base: position 47,564 of record NZ_QSBK01000002.1, on the reverse strand, counting down.
AACCTGGTTGTCGTCTCCCCCGACGTGGGTCGCGCCAAGGCCGCCAAGAAGCTGTCCGACATGCTCGGCTGCGACCTGGCCATCGCCCACAAGGGCCGTCCGCGCCACAACGCCGCCGAGGTCATGGGCATCATCGGTGACATCAAGGGCAAGACCTGCATCATCAACGACGACATGATCGACACTGCTGGCACCCTGTGCGCCAACGTCAAGGAGCTCAAGGCTATGGGCGCCGGCGACATCTACGTCTGCGCCACCCACGGCATCTTCTCCGGTCCGGCCATCGAGCGCCTGAACGATGCCCCCATCGTCGAGTGCGTCGTCACCGACGCCATCCCCGTCGAGGTCGGCGGCAAGATCAAGACTATCTCGGTCGCCGAGGAGTTCGCTCAGGCCATCTCCGCCGTTTACCACGAGGAGCCCGTCTCCACGCTCGTCGGCGGCGACTTCGCGCTGTAGTCGCATCGTCCTTGCAACCCGACGCATCGCCGTCGGAACAGAAGAAACCCCCGCGCTCCCCCTTGCTTCGCAAAGGTCGCGCGGGGGTTTCTTCTGTTCCGACGGCTCGCTCTGCCGCGGCCGCGCTTTTGTCTGGTGGGATTTCGCTGAAACGAAGTCTCGCCTTCGGCGGGCGTGGTAGCCTTTGTCGTTGATTGAACTATTTGTGTAACGAAGGGACAAATATGGCAGCTGCACAGCCGCTTAAGATTCGCATGGTTGCCGGACTTGGCAACCCTGGCGATGAGTATGCCGAGACCCGCCACAACGCTGGCTTCAAAGCAATCGACGAGTTGGCCCGTCAGGCCGGTGTCACGTACTGGAAAAACCAGGCCGGCGCCGAGGTCGCACTCATCAACATCAACGATCCCGAGGAAGAGGGTGGCAAGCGCCAGATCGTGCTGGTCAAGCCGCAGTCGTACATGAACACCTCGGGCGGACCCATCTCCAAGCTCTGCCGCGAGTACAAGATCAAGGCCGAGGAGCTGCTCGTGATTCACGACGAGCTCGACATTCCCGCCGGTGACGTGCGCGTCAAGGTGGGCGGAGGCCATGCCGGTCACAACGGCCTGCGCTCCATCATCGACAAGATGGGCAGCCGCGACTTTAGCCGTATCCGCACCGGCATCGGCAACCCTCCCGGCAAGATGGCCGTGGCAGACTATGTGCTCAAGCAGCTGCGCGCCCGCGAGGCCGAGGACTTCCAGGACACCTGCGCCCGCGCCGCAGATGCCGCCGGTCTGGCCATCGTCCACGGCGTAATCTACGCCCGCGACCACGTCAACGGCGCCGCCTCCGCCAACGGCAAGCACTAAAACCTACCGTTTAGGGACAGGTTTATTTTGGCAGGTTTTATCTGCGGAAACGCCCCGGTGGCCGCATCGCAATAAACCCCGCGCCGCCATACACGCATAACACCCCAAAGGGGGCCGGCCTCATCACAACCCGAGGCCGGCCCCCTTTGCCGTTTTGCCTGATAAAACCGACCAAAATAAACCTATCCCTATTTGGTAGGTCGAAGTGGATAAACCCTTTTCCCAACCGCCGAAGACACACGTAAACAGCATGTCCATGAGGGTATAATTTGCACCGTATGTCTGCACAACGCCTGTGCGCGTACGGTTTTACTCGGGCTACCGTCCATTTCCGTGGAGGCACGGTTCGGCGGCCCTAACAAGAGAGGGGTTCTATGTATAAGATCCTGGAGAAGACGCAGTTCTCGGAGAAGGTGTTCAAGTTCCGCATCGAGGCGCCCGCGATCGCCAAGCATGCGCACGCTGGACAGTTCCTCATGGTTCGCGCCAACGAGACGGGCGAGCGCGTCCCGTTTACCCTAGCTGGTTGGAACGGTGACGAGGGCTGGGTCGAGTTCATCTTCATGGTGATCGGCAAGACCACCGAGATGCTTTCCACCTATGAGGCCGGCGAGTCACTGCGCGACGTCGTGGGCCCGCTGGGCGTTCCCACCGAGATGGCCGAGGGCCCCTGCGCCGTCATTGGCGGCGGCGTCGGCCTGGCAATTGCCTTCCCGGTCGCCAAGCACCTGGTCGAGACCGGCCACGAGGTCCACGCCATCATGGGCGCCCGCACCAAGGACCTCCTGCTCATGGAGGACCAGTTCCGCGAGCTCCTCGACGAGGACCACATCCATATCACCACCGATGACGGCTCCTACGGCGAGCAGGGCGTTGTCACCGCTCCGCTGGAGCGCCTGCTGCAGGACAAGGCCGTGAGCCAGGTCTTCTGCGTCGGCCCCGTTCCGATGATGAAGTTCTCGACCCTCACCGCCCAGAAGTACGACACCCCCATTACCGCGTCCCTCAACCCCATCATGGTTGACGGCACCGGTATGTGCGGCTGCTGCCGCGTCGAGGTGGGCGGCGTGACCAAGTTCGCTTGCGTCGACGGCCCCGACTTCGATGCCACCTTGGTCGACTGGGATGACCTTCGTGCCCGCCAAGCCGCTTACCGTTCCGAAGAGGGCGCGTCCCTCAAGGCCTATGAGGAAAAGAGCTGCGCATGCCACTAGTTAACGGTCGTTTCGTTGCCGATATGAAGTCGCCCCGCACCCCCGATAACGAGGAGCCGGCTGCCGAGCGCGCCTGCGACTTCCGCCCCGTCGACAAGGGCTTCACCGAGGAGATGGCGCTGGCCGAGGCCGAGCGCTGCCTCAACTGCAAGAAGCCGTTCTGTGTCGAGGGCTGCCCCGTCAACATCAACATTCCCCGCTTTATCGAGCAGATCCGCGAGAAGGACTTTGGCGGCGCCCTCGATACCATCCGCGAGGACTCCATGCTTCCCGCTATCTGCGGCCGCGTCTGCCCGCAGGAGAACCAGTGCGAGGGCAAGTGCATCCGTGGTAAGAAGTCCGAGCCCGTGGCCATCGGCCAGCTCGAGCGCTTCCTGGGTGACCGCCCCGAGCTCGCTTCCACGCCCAAGATGGCTCCCAAGAACGGCAAGAAGGTCGCCGTCGTCGGCTCTGGCCCGTCCGGCATCACCTGCGCCGGCGAGCTCGCCCGCAACGGCTTTGACGTCACCGTCTTTGAGGCCTTCTTTACCGGCGGCGGCGTGCTGGTCTACGGCATCCCCGAGTTCCGTCTGCCCAAGGCGGTCGTCAAGCGCGAGATTGACGGCCTGGAGGACATGGGCGTCAAGTTTGAGTACAACTCCGTCGTGGGCAACATGGCCACGGCCGAGGAGCTGTTCGAGCAGGGCTTCGACGCCATCTATGTGGCGACCGGCGCTGGCCTGCCCAAGTTCCTCAACGTCCCCGGCGAGAACCTGCCCAACGTCTTCTTCGCGAACGAGTACCTCACCCGCGTGAACCTGATGAAGGCCAACAAGTTCCCCGAGTACGACACCCCCACCAAGCACGGCAAGAACGTCGTCGTCTTTGGTGGCGGCAACGTGGCTATGGACGCCGTCCGTACCGCCAAGCGCCTGGGCGCCGAGCACGCCATCATCGCCTACCGTCGTACCGAGGACGAGATGCCCTGCCGTCGCGCCGAGCTGCACCATGCTAAGGCCGAGGGCGTCGAGGTCCTGCCGCTCGTCTCCCCGCTCGAGTTTGTCGCTGGCGAGGACGGCTCCGTGTGCGCCGTCAAGGTCCAGAAGATGGAGCTCGGCGAGCCCGACGAGTCCGGCCGTCGTCGCCCGGTGCCCATCGAGGGCGCCATCGAGGAGATCCCCTGCGACGTCGCGATCTCGGCTATCGGCACCAACGCCAACCCCTTCGCTGCCAAGATCGGCGGCAAGATGGAGCTCAACAAGTGGGGCTACATCGTCGCCGACGAGGAGACCGGCCAGACCACCGATCCCCGCATCTGGGCCGGCGGCGACATCGTCACCGGTGCCGCTACGGTCATTCTGGCGATGGGCGCCGGCAAGAAGGCCGCCGCTTCGATCACCAAGAGCCTGCTGGGCGAGTAATCACCTGCAGCACTAGCCATCAAACGGCAAAGTCCCCGTCGAGCACACGCCCGGCGGGGACTTTTTTCTATGCCGGCCGCCCCAACCACCACGATGGGACAGGCACCTTTGTGGTGGTTGGGGACTTGCCCGGTCGTTTTGTCTCAATCTGTAACAGCTGGAGTCCGTTGAGCCCTGCAGTTGTTACAGATTGAGATATTGTGCCGGCCGCCCACGCCGCATCTCAATCTGTAACAGTTAGAGACCAAATATGCCGCCTGGTGTTACAGATCAAGACGTTGGGCTGACGGCCGAACGGTTCATCTAAATCTGTAACAGTTAGAGCCATTTTCGCTGGCTTGGTGTTACAGATCGAGATTTTGCAAAAGCCGAGGATAGGCACTGCCGCCAAGGCCTTTCCCTCGGCCTAAAACAAAACCCCCACAAAGGTGCCTGTGTCCCCCTTGTGGTGGTTTGGTCGGTTAGTCTTCGAGCTGCGCTACTTTGTAGCGGTAGGCAGCGGCGATAACGTCTTTGCAGCCCTCGCGGCCCAGCTTGGCGCGGTTGACGACGATGTCCTTACCGCTCGTCATCTTCCACTTGCCGGCGCTGTAGCGCTTGTAAAAAGCCTCACGCGCCTTCTGCTGCTGCTTGACCAGCTTGGCGCCCTTCTTTTTATTAAGGCCACGCTTCTTGCGCACAATCTCGACGCGATCCTCAAAGGGAGCGGTCACCAGCACGGCAATGTGGTTGGGGTTGTTGCGAAGCAGGTAATCGGACAGACGGCCTTCGATAATGCAGCTCTCGGTCTCGCCCAGGTCCAAAATCACCTGGCTCATCTTCTGGAACAACTTGTCCGAGTACGAACGCGCATCGTAGCGGTCGGGCAGAAACGCCATGTTCTCCACGGCCAGACGCTCGTCATAGGCGGCCATCTTATCGAGCGACTCGCCCGTGCGCAGCGACGCACGCACCAGCAGCTCGTTGTCATACAGCGGAATCCCCAACTCGTCGGCAAGCATGCGACCGATCTCGTGACCCTCGGCACCAAAATCGCGCGCGATGGTAATGACCACAGGATTCTTCTTATTCTCCAGATCGCTCATCGCGATTCCTTTCTCTACGTGACAAAGGGGCTGTCCCTTTGCCACATTCTACGCTGCCACCATTCGCCTCTGATATGCCCTCACCAGCAGCGAGATACCAAAGTTGAGCGCAAAGTACATCGCAAATACCAGGCCGTAGAGCATAAGCACCTGCGACAGGTCGATTGCGTGGGCCATCACGACGTTTGCCGTGTACATGAGCTCTGCCACGTTAATGCCCGAAAGATACGAGCTGTCTTTAATGACGGTCGTGCACTGGCTAAACAGCGCCGGAATGATCGTCTTAAACGTCTGCGGCAGAATGATGTAGCGCATGGTGGCAAAGAAGCCGAAACCCTGGCTCTGCGCCGCCTCAAACTGGCCGCGCGGAATCGAGTTGAGGCCGCCGCGCACAATCTCGGCCATAACAGCGCTGGTAAACAGCGTAAAGGCGATGGTCGAGATCACAATGTCCAAACCCTGCACCGTAAAGTAGATAAACAGGATCCACAGTAGGTTGGGCGTGCAGCGGAACAGCTCGATATAGGCGCTCACCAAAATACGGAACGGGCGGGGCGCATAGCTTTTAACAAGCGCCAGCACCGCGCCAAAGATGAGCGAGAAAAAGATCGACAGCGCCGAGATCTCGATCGTCTTAACAAAGCCGCCCCAAATGTAGAGCAGGTTGGTCGCGTTGAAGATTTCCATGCGCTAGGCCTCCTCTACGTTGTCGAGCCCCAGCTCGGCCAGGCTCACGCCGCGCGGACGCTCCTTGGAGCGGCGCTCGAGCCACTGCACCAGCATGGCGAGCGGAAAGCAGATGATGAAGTACATAAGGCAGCAGACGATGTATCCCTGCAGGTAACCGTACAGACTCACAAAGTTGTCGGAACGGTACATAAGGTCGCCGCCGGCCACAAGCGCCAGCACCGACGTGTTCTTGACTAGGTTGAGTGCCTGGTTACACAGCGGCGGCAGAATGATCTTGAATGTCTGGGGCAGCACGATGTACCAGTACGCCTGCGCACGGGTGAAGCCCTGGCTCTGCGCCGCCTCCATCTGACCGCGCGGAACCGCCTCGATACCGGTGCGGATAACCTCCGAGATATAGGCCGCATGGTACAGGCCCACGCCCAAGAAGCCCAGCACGAACGGCGCGATGCGCACCGGCTGGTCGGCACCGGTTATGGCCTGCAAAAACTGCGGACCGGCCATGTACATAAAGAGCACCTGCACGGGCAACGGGGTGTTCTGGTAAAACTCCACGTACACGCGGCTTATGGCGCGCAGCACGCGCGAACGGGTGGTAGAGAACACACCCAGCAGCGTGCCCAGCACCAGCGACAGCAGCAGACCGGCAACGACCACCTGTAGCGTCACGCCAAAGCCCTCCCAGAAGGGCCCCATGTTTTGAAATGTCGTCGACCAACGGTCGGCGTCAAATAATCCTTCGAGCATTTGATTCCTTCCTTGGACGATGCGCCTATACAAGACCCCAGGTCTTGACCTCTTGGTCGAGCCATCCATCGGCCAGGCGATCGCAAATCACCTGATCGACCACGGCCGAAAGGTCGCAGCCCTTCTTGGTCGCCACGCCGTAGCCCTGCTCGCCAAACTTGACCTCGGGCTGCAGCAGCTCAACGGTCTCGTTCATGTAACCGGCCAGCGTGGAGCGGTCCATGGCAAAGACGTCGATATTGCCGGCGTCGAGCGAACTCTTGATGATGGGGTAGCCGCTAAAGGCCCTAAACTCGGGCTTGCAGCTAAAGCCGTTGTCCTTGATCATCTGCTCGATCAGCCCCTGCGTGGTGGCACCCTGGCTCACGCCAATGACCTTGCCGTCCAGATCCTCAATCGAGGTAAAGCCCGAACGCTTCTTGACCATGAGTCCCACGTAGTCGGTGCGGTACGGCGTCGAGAAATCCCAGCTCTTCTTGCGCTCGTCGGTGATGGTGTAGGTCGCTGCGACCACGTCGAGCTGGCCGTTATCGACCAGCGGGCCGCGTGTCTTGGGCGTTACATCGGTAAACTCGACAAGCTCCTGGGCACGGGCCTTCTTGTAGCTCACGCCAAAGACGGCAGCGGCGATCTGGTAGCACAGATCGACCTCCATGCCCTCAAAGCGACCCTTGGCGGTGTCGTAATAGCCGTAACCGGGAACGTCCTTCTTAACGCCGGCATTCAGATGGCCACGCGACTTAATGGCCGCAAGCTTGGACCCCTTGTCGGAGCCCTCGCCGCTGGTAGAGTTGCCGCAACCGGTAAGCGCGGTCCCCGTCAGCGCAAGCATGCCGGCGCCAGCCAGCTGCAAAAAGTGACGGCGCGACACGGCCGCCCTCGTCATATCCGTCATGTCCATCACCGCGCCTAGTGCAGAATCTTGGACAGGAACTCGCGGCAGCGCGGGTTCTCGGGGTTATCGAAGAAGTGCTCGGGCGTGCCCTCCTCCAGAATGCGGCCGTCCTCCATAAAGATGACGCGGTCGGCCACCTGGCGCGCAAAGCCCATCTCATGCGTCACGCAGATCATGGTGATGTCCTCCTGCGCGAGCTCAATCATAACGTCAAGGACTTCCTGGACCATCTCGGGGTCGAGCGCCGAGGTCGGCTCGTCAAACAGGATGATGGGCTGTTTGGTGCACAGGGCACGGGCGATGGCAATGCGCTGCTGCTGACCGCCCGAGAGGTTCTGCGGATACTCGCCGGCCTTATGCGCCATGCCGACGCGCTTGAGCGCGGCGATGGCGATCTCGGTCGCCTCCTCCTTGCTCTTCTTTTGCAGCTTGATGGGCGCGAGCGTCAGGTTGCCGAGCACCGTCATGTTGGGGTACAGGTTGAACTGTTGAAACACCATGGAGCTGTACTTGCGAGCCATCTCCAGGTGATTCTTCTTGGTAAGCGGCGTGCCGTCGATAATGACCTCGCCCGACGTGGGCTCCTCCAGATAATCGACGCAACGGATGAGCGTCGACTTACCCGAGCCGGAAGGCCCGATCATTACGAGCTTCTCGCCGCGCTTGACGGTGAGGTTGATATCTTTGAGCACATGCAGGTCGCCAAAGTACTTGTTGAGATGCTTGATCTCGATCATGTCTGCCATGAATGTCCCTTCCCTGCGTTTACACGAGTTGAACTATTGTACGGAAAGAACCACGTTTCCGCAGCCCACACTACATTCCCGTAAAGAACCCGCAATCTTCCGCCCACTCATTGGGCACTCGGGCACTCATTGGGGACAGACTTAAATGAGTACCCTTAAATGATCACCTACTCATTGGGTACTCATTTAAGTCTGTCCCCAATGAGTGCCCTTCAGCTGCCATCAAAAAAGGGGCGCGACCGCAATGGTCACGCCCCCCTCAACATCAACTATGTGTCGACCGGCACTTACGCCAATTTCGCGCCAACGATCTTTGCTGCTGCCGGCTTGTCGAAGTTGCCACCGGTGGCCTTGCCCAGAGCGCCCATGACCTGGCCCATCTGCTTCTTGGACGTGGCGCCCAGCTCGGCAATAACCTGCTCGATCAGAGCCTCGAGCTCCTCGCCCGAAACCTGCGCGGGCAGCAGGCTCTCCAGAATCTTGACCTGCTCGCTCAGGTTATCGGTACGCTCTTGGTCGGTGCCGGCCTTGATGGACATCTCCAGCGTCTCGCTCGTCTGCTTAATCAGACGCTTGATCATGCTGTTGACGTCTTCCTCGGTCACATCGCGGCGCTCGTTGACCTCGATATTCTTCACCTCGGCCTTGACCTGGCGAATGATGGACAGGCGAACCTTGTCCTTAGCCTTCATGGCCGCGATCATTTCCTTCTGCAGCTCTTCGTTGGTCATCTGCAAATCCTCCTCAATAGCGTGGGCGGCACTCACGCGGGCGCCGCCCCATGATTACTCAGTCGTCGACGCGTCGTCGGTCGAACTCTTGGTGACACCCTTCAGGCTCACGTTATAGGGTACGTCCTCGGGCATGGGGTTGACGGTGATGTCGGCGTCCTTCTTGTACTGCTCAAGCCACTCGCTATATGCAGTGCTGGCCGCCTGCGTCTTCACCACGTTGGAGACGTACTTCTTGATGGCCTTGGGCACCTGGTTGATGTCATCAACCTGATTATCGACATGGAAGTAGTCGGTGCACTTGATGATGTGGTAGCCATAGGTCGACTCGATGACTTCGCTCACGTCGCCCTTGTTGAGCCCCTCGAGCGCCGTCTGGTAGCTGTCGACAAAGGTGGTGAGCTTATCCCAGCCCACATCGCCCTTCTTCTCCTTGGAACCGGTGTCCTCGGAGTACTGCTCAACGGCGTCCTCAAAGCTCAGCTCACCGGAGTTGATCTTGTCCAGGCACTCCTGCGCCTTGGCCTTGGCGGCAGCCTTGTTCTCGTCGGAAGCGTCGGAATCAACCTTGATCAGGATGTTCGACGAGCGGCGGACGTCGTTGTAGCTGGACAGGTTTTCGTTGATGTAATCGACGATCTCGCTGTCCTTGGGCTTGCTCGTGGGCGCGACGGCATCCTTGAGTTTCTGCTGCGCCAGACTCTCCTTGAGCGAATCCTTGTAGGTATCCTCGGTATAGCCGTAGGTCTTGAGGGTCTTCTTAAAGGCCTTGGCACCGCCCGCGCTCTTGCACGCGTCCTTCCAAGCCTTCTCGACCTCCTCGTCCGACACCGTCACGCCGTTCTCCTTCTGTGCCTGTTGAAGCAGAATCTGCTGCGTGTAGGAGTCGATGAGTTGCTTGCGGTACTTCTTGGGCGTGAGGTCGTTGTCGACCAGATACTGTGCCCAGTCCTTGTCCTTGGTGTAGCCATAGGACGTGCGCATGCTCATGATCTGCTTGGTCACGGTATCCTCGGTGAGGTTGGTGCCGTTGATGGTGGCGGCAACGCCGCCGGTGAGCTTGTAGCCCGAGGTGTCCTCGGTCTGCGACATAAGACCGGAGCACGCCATGGCCGAGACGGAAAGCAACATTGCCAGCACGCCGATAACCACCAGAACAATCTTGACGGTCTTAGACACGTACGTCTTGCGCTGCTTCTTACGAGAGCTGGAGGCAGCGCGAGTCTGCTGCTCGGGCGTCGGCGCGGCCTCGGAGTTCTTTTTCTTATTTGCCATAGTTGGCCTTTCGCATAACGAATCGAACAAACGCCATTGTGTCACAACGCAGCCCCCGCGACAAAGGGGCAACCCTGGCACTTGGGGACGTTCCTTTTCTGCCGGCAGTTAGGGACAGTCCCCAAGTGCCGGCTTTAAAAGTGGCGGCGGATGGCGTCGACCATGCCTTGGGGCGTGGTCTGGCCGAGCACATCGGCTGCGACGTCCGCGTCCATAAAGATATTCATGAGCGCTTGCAGGGCCTCGACCTGGCCGCCCGGCTCGGCGATGCCCAGATTGATGACGATCTGCGCCGGCACCGGAGCACCCATGCCAGCCATAGCGTTAAATGTCACGGACGTGGCGGGCTTTACCACCGCGATATAGGGCTTGGCCACAAACCCCGGGTCGGTGTGTGGGATGGCGATGTTGGCCGCCGGCATGGCAAGGCCCGTGGGATAGGCATCCTCGCGCGTGCGGACGGCGTCGAGCCAACCGGTGCAGATGTAGCCGCGTGGGGCAAGTTCGCCTTCGAGTCGCGCAAACACCTCGGCGGGCGTCGCGCACTCCCAATCAAAAAACACCAGCTCAGGCGTAAACAGTGCTTCGTTATCCGCCATACCGTCCTCCAAAGTTGCATGAGGGCCACAATGCTCAATATGATAGCGAAACGGGGTATGCAAGGTTAGCCGAGGATCCCGATGAGCTCGAGTGCGCGCGCGGGCGTCAAGCATACCTCGGGCATCGTCTCCAACATGCGTCGGTCGCTCGTGACTACGTAGTCAACATCCGCCGTATCGCCCGAGGCAATAATGAGATTGTCCTCGAGGTCCGGCATGCGCTTGCCAAGCATGCGCGCCATCTCGCACTCCGCCATCGAAAGCGGGGAAGCCGTTGCCACCTGCATCATATGCTCGACGCATGCCCATGCAGCCGGACCGAACGAAGCGTTAATCCCATTCACATTCCGTCGAGCTAGACGCCGAGGCAAGATATAGAACACGTCCTTTGCCGTCGTTGGCGCGTACAGAAGGTCGATCTTTCCCGCTTCGGCCAGTTCAACCAATCTTCTCACGTTGTCGAATGCGCCCTCTTGCAGGTAGTAATCAAGCCAAACATTCGTGTCCACCAAGAGCCGCTTTGCCTCAATCATCGGCAATTCGCCTCTATGTCGGCAATCATCGCGTCATACATATCATCGCGTACGGCATCCCAGTTGTCCGCCGATGATTCGCCTGGCGCAAAATCTGAGAAGCTCAACCCCAATGAGGAAAAAGCCAGACCACACCCCTGTTCGGCAAGACTCTTCGCACGGGGCGTCTCGCACTTATCCGTCACCATAAATCCCGGCAACGTTTGATGCTCGGCAAGATAGGTCCAAAGCGCACGAATGGCGTCACTCGGCCCCAGCCCATTACGAGTCAGGACCGCATCGCCACCGGCCTTGAGCATAGGGTCGATTCGTGTGTTGAGCTGCACCGTTGCTGTACCCATAGCGGCCCCTCTCTACTTGCTAGCAGTATAGCAAACAGAGTAGACCACACAAAAGGGCCCCGCCCGCGCACGGACAGGGCCCTATCAGATTTTCTAGATCGCTTACGTCCCAAAGAACGCTCAATGAGCCCTCTTACACACGACTAGCGTGCCGGATCAATTGCGACCTTGCCGCTCTCCACCACGTGGACGCGGCCGTCGGCGAGCATTTGCACGACCTCGGGATACAGCACGTGCTCAATCGCGTGGATGTGCTCCTCGAGCGTGTCGACATCCCAGCCCTCCTCGACAGCCAGCGCACGCTGGGCGATGATGGGACCGTTGTCGTAGACCTCGTTGGCAAAATGCACGGTCACGCCAGTTACCTTGACGCCGCGCGCAAAGGCATCGTCAATCGCATGCGCACCGGTAAAGCTCGGCAGCAGCGCCGGATGCAAGTTGACCACGCGGTTGGGAAACGCCGCCAACAGAGGCGTGTGCACCATGCGCATGTAGCCGGCCATGACCACATACTCGCAGCCGCGCTCGAGCAGCTCGTGCGCGATGATCTCGTCGGCGGCAATAGGGTCGGCATAGACATCCTTGGACAGCGTGAGCGTCTGGATGCCCGCGCGCTCAGCGCGCTGCAAACCCTTAGCCGAAGGACGGCTCGACACCACAAGCTCAATCGAGGCGTTGAGCTTACCGGCGGCGATCAGATCGATCAGCGCCTGCAGGTTGGTACCCGAACCGCTGATGAGCACACCGATCTTGAGCGGCTCGGCCGTATCGGTGCCGGTCGGACGGGCGTAGGGCACAAAGCCCAGGCCCTCACTAGCAGCCATCTGCTCGTTAGCGCTCATCGGAGTACACGACCTTACCGGAGCCCTCGACGCACTCGCCCACGCGGAACGGCTTCTCGCCCAGCGCGACCAGGGCCTCGGTTACCGCGGCCTCATCCTCGGGGGCGACGATCAGGCACAGACCAACGCCCATGTTGAAGGTCTTGCATGCCTCGTTGGGGGCGAGCTCGGCCTGGCGCGACACGTAGGTGATGACGGGCGGAACGTCCCAACCCATCTCCGCGCCGTTGCGGGTGACCACGGCGTCAACGTCGTCGGCGAGCGCGCGGTTGAGGTTCTCGGTAATACCGCCGCCGGTGATGTGGGCGATAGCATGCACGTTGGCGCCGCCGCGCAGCAGCTCAAGAATCGGCTTCACATAAATGCGCGTGGGAGCCAGCAGGGCGTCAGCCAGCGAAGCACCGCCGAGCTCCTCGAGCGGACGGCTCAGCTCCTCGGCCTTAGCGACGGCCTCGGGCGTGCCCGGCTTAACGCCGTCGACGCCAATGACCTTACGCACGAGCGAGTAGCCGTTGGAGTGCACGCCGGTGGAAGGCAGGCCCAGGATCACATCGCCCGGGTGGACGTTTGCGGGGTCGAGCATCTTGGGACGGTCGACGACGCCCACGGTAAATCCGGCAAGGTCGTAGTCGGCAGGAGCCATGACGCCCGGGTGCTCGGCCATCTCACCGCCCACGAGCGCGCAGCCCGCGAGCTTGCAGCCGTCGGCCACACCCTTGATAATCTTTGCCATGTGCTCGGCCTCGATGTGACCGATGGCAACGTAGTCCAGGAAGAACAGCGGCTCGGCGCCCGAAGCCAGAATATCGTTGACGCACATAGCGACCAGGTCCTGGCCAACCGTCTCGTGACGGTCCATGATCTGGGCGAGCACGAGCTTGGTGCCCACGCCGTCGGTACCGCTAATCAGGATCGGGTCTTCCATATCCTTGAGCGCGGCGGCCGAGAACAGGCCGCCAAAGCCGCCGATGCCACCGATAACCTCGGAACGGTTAGTGTCCTTGACCATCTGCTTAATCGCGTCGACGGCGCGGCCGCCCTCGGCGGTGTCGACGCCGGCGTCCTCGTACGTCACATGCTTGCTGTCGCTCATCTGAGCCTTCCTCTCCCACTACCGTGGCGCCGCACGGGCGCCAAACGGTGCTCATAGTTGCGTTCATTTCGGCGCGCGCCATAACAGCACGCGCCGTCATATCAACAAAACAGCAGGTAAAACCTACCAAAATAAACCTGTCCCCATATGGCAGGTTTTATGCCTCGCCGTGCTCCTCTTCCCAGCTGCGGTCGTCGTATTTCTCGATCACGGCGTCGTCGTCAAAGTGCAGCGGCTTGTCCAGGTTGCGGGGCTTAAAGCCCTCCATAAACTTGTCGCGGCCAAAGCTCTCGGGAATCGCCACGGGGTAGCGGCCGGTAAAGCACGCATCGCAGTAACCGCCCTTGGGCATGACCTTAAGCAGGCCCTCGACCGAAAGGAAGGCCAGCGAATCGGCGCCGATATACTCGCAAATCTCGTCGACCGTCTTGTTGGCGCTGATAAGCTGCGACTGCACGTCGGTATCGATACCGTAGAAGCACGGCCAGATGACCTCGGGCGAGTTGATGCGGATATGAATCTCCTTGGCGCCGGCGTTGCGCAGCATCTTGACGAGCTGCACCATGGTGGTGCCGCGCACGATGGAGTCGTCGATGACGACCAGGCGCTTGCCCTCGATGTTGTCGCGCAGCGGGTTGAGTTTCATACGCACGCCCATGGCGCGCAACTCCTGCGTAGGCTCGATAAACGTACGGCCCACGTAGCGGTTCTTGATAAGGCCCTCGCCAAAGGGAATACCGCTCTCGTGCGAATACCCCTCCGCAGGCGGCAGGCCGGAGTCGGGCACGCCGATGACCAGGTCGGCCTCGACAGGCTCCTCATGTGCCAGCTGACGACCCATGTCGTAACGGCAGGCATAGACGCTCTTGCCGTTCATGATGGAGTCGGGGCGGGCAAAGTAGACCTGCTCAAAGATGCAGTTGGCGGGCTCTTCGGCTGCAGGCACGCCCTGCTCGGATACCAGGCCCTCGGCGCTGATGCGCAAGATCTCGCCGGGACGGACGTCACGGACGTACTCGGCACCCACGATGTCGAGTGCGCAGGTCTCGGAAGCAACGACCCAGCCGCCGGCGCGCGTGACACGGACGGCGGAGTCGACCGTCGCGGCGCCGTCCTGCGACGGCAGCTGCGAAACGGCTGCGGCATCGGCCTGGTCCAGACCCTCGTCCACCAGCTTGCCCAGCACGAGCGGGCGAATGCCGTGTGGATCGCGGAATGCGTAGAGCGCCTGCTCGTTGATGAGCGTCATGGCGTAGCCGCCGCGCACGAGCTCCATGGTCTTGCGAATACCCTCGCGCAGGTGGCCCGTACGCTGGGTAAAGTAGCCGATAAGCTTGGTCGCGACCTCGGAATCCGAATTGGAGAGGAACGGCACGCCCAGCTCGATCAGCTGACGGCGCAGCTCGTCGGTGTTGACGAGGGTGCCGTTGTGCGCGAGCGCGATAATGACGCTATTGATGGTAGAGAGGTGCGGCTGAGAGGCTTCCCAGCTCTTGGCGCCGGCAGTGCCGTAGCGCACATGACCCACGGCCAGCTGGCCGGAGAGCGTCGACAGGTCGGCGTTGGAGAACACGCGGTCGAGCAGGCCCAGATCTTTGCGGACCATAACCGTGCCGCCGTCACCCACGGCGATTCCAGCCGATTCCTGGCCACGGTGCTGCAGCGCACGCAGGCCAAAGTACGTCAGTCGAGCCACGTCGCGATCGGGCGCCCATACGCCGAAAATGCCACATTCCTCATGCAGCTGGTCGGAGTCCGGATCATACGTCGACATGGTGTTCACCTGTCCCGCGGCACGCTCGGCCGCGCGGATGGTTTCTTGAGACATGGTATCCCCTCAGAGCCTCGTATTTTTGGCGTTACCCGCCTTATTATACGCACGGCGCGACGTGCTCCCCAGCGCATGAGCAGCGCTTTTTAAAAGCCCACCGAGCTAATAATCAGTTTTGTTGCCAAACATTTTATCGGTCTGTCCAGTGTAAGTGCCCGCGCCCCCAGATGGCCGCCGCGTCCGCCGTTGGGGATTACAAAGTTGCAATTGGGACGTTCATCCTGTCTTTTGGCAGGTCGGCGGCGTATCCTTATAACCTACAACAAAGCGAGAAAGGTTCTGTATGGATCGAAACGAACTCGACCCCAGCGTCCCCAGCGCCACAGAGGTCAAGAAGATTCCCCTCATCATTAAGGTGTACGCCGTCCTGTGCATCCTTTCCGGCGTGGGCACGCTCCCGTCAGTCGCTGCCTTTATGTGGCAGGTCATCACGGCACTTGTTAACGGCAACGCCACCGAAAAGCTCGGCGATAACACGCTCGTCGCAGTCGGCCTTATCGTCGCCGGCATCATGCTCTCTGCGGCAAGTGCCGTCATCCTAATCATCTTTGGCCTGGACCTTATCAAAAACCAGCGCCGCAACGCCGCCCGCCTGTCCTACATCCTTATTGCATTCACGGTCGTCGAGCTTTTGGTCGACGTGATGCTCCAGGGCATCGGGCCCTTCCTGCTGCGTCCCACGATCCAGCTCGGCATCCTTGTTGCACTTTCGGCAACCGTCGACCCCACGCTGCGTCAGGAGCGCGAACTGCAGCGCCGCCTGCAGGAGATGCTCGACCGCGACGCCGCCGCCGAGGGCATGCTCGGCCGCGATGAAACCGGCGAGGGCTACATCAAGCTCAACTACTTCAACCTGTTCTGGGTGTTCTTTGTCTGCTGCATACTCGGCCTGATCGCCGAGGACATCTGGCACATGACGGTCGACGACCCGGGCGTCTATCAGAACCGCGCCGGCATGCTGTTTGGCCCCTTCAGCCCCATCTACGGATTTGGCGCCGTGCTCATGACCATGGTGCTTAACCGCTTCTACAAAAAGAACCCCATCATCATTTTCCTGGTGAGCGCCCTGCTCGGCGCCAGCTTTGAGGTGTTCGTGGGCTGGTTTATGCAGACCGCGTTTGGCGTGGTCTCGTGGAGCTACTCGCACATAACGCTGTTCGGTTTGCCCGATCCGCTCGTGGTCCTCACGGGCGGACGCACCTGCACGGGCTTCGCCTGCCTGTGGGGCCTGGGCGGCCTCATCTGGATCAAGCTGCTGCTGCCGAGGCTGCTTAAGCTTATCAACAAGATCCCCTGGAAGAGCCGCTACTCGGCCACCGTCATCTTTACCGTTATCATGCTGGTCGACGGCGTCATGACGCTGCAGTCGCTCGACTACTGGTACCAGCGCGTTAACGGCACGGAGCCGGACATTCCCGTCGCACAGTTCTACGGAGAGCACTTCGATAACGAGTACATGGAAAACCGCTTCCAGAGCATGACCATGAGCCCCAAGGATGCGACACGCGTATAGCGCTCACCGCGCCCAAAACGCAAAATGCCCGCCGGTATCACACGTACCGGTGGGCATTTTTATAAACGATCCTTCTATCGACGCAATCCTCTATGCCTCGCGCTCGACCTCACTCACGCATTCGTTCTTGATGGTGCCAACGAGCGCCTGCAGTGCATCGACCACGTGTGGGCGAATGTCCCCGCCGATAAGCACGAGCATGATGTCGTCACCTACGGAAAGCTCGCCGCTTGCCAGCCACACGCGCACATAGCCGATACCCGGCATCGCGCGCGTGGCCTCGATAGCAGACCGTACCTTTTCGGCGTCGTAGTCAAAGACCATGCCGCCCACCCTGTGGCCTGGTGCCACGCCATCGGTCTCGACTCCGCGCACCTCGGCCTTGGGCGTCGCACGCACCACACCGTTATGCGTCAGATACATCCCGCAGCCTGCCGCCGAAGCATCGGCCTTGGCCTCACACAGCCAAGCATCAATCGAAGGCATCAATTTGCCACTCTCGAGCATCATTTCTCCCTTACCGTCGTCGAGTAGCTAATTTGGGACGGGGCCTTTTTAGCTACTCTCGAACAACTTATTCCTCGACCGGCGTGAGCACCATGACGGCGCGTGTGTTGCTCAGCGACAGCGAACGACAGGTCACAAGCGTTACAACCTTAGTTGCCGAAGCGGCACGATCGGTAGCATCACTCGCCACGGCAGAAGCGCCGTCGAGCATCTCGGACAGGTAGTTCTTGAGTCCGTCGTCGCCCTCAAAATTGGTCGTGCGCGCCTTGGCATACGTGTCCTCGACCACCTTGGTCGCCAGCGGACGCAGCTTATACGTCGCATCGCGCGTGATGTAGTACACAAACTCGATGCTATCGAACGTCGCCTGATCAGTGGTGTCCGAAATCACGTTGAACATCGATCCGTCGTTCATATGGTGGCCGTAGATCGTGGTCTGCTGGTCGACCATTCCCGGCGCGGTGTCATCGCTATCCAGGAAAATGGCACCGGACGCGTTAGCCGTTCCGTCGAACAGCGTGTTGAGGTATTTGGAGTTGTTGTTGGTCTGCACCACGGGATAGTTGATGTTGGTTCCCGGCACGTAAATCCAACCCACAATCTCGGGGTTCGTCTGAGCAAGCGCATCAAAGTCGATAATCGGCACGCCGCTGGCATCCTTATCGCTTACATATTGCTTCTCGATTTTCTGATACGAATCGCTCGCCTGCTTATAGCCAATCTGGGCATTAATAAAGATAGCGGCGGCGGCGACAATCAGGCCGATACCGATGATGATGAGCAGAATGGGAATAATGGAGCGGCGCTTTTTGCGCGGCGGCTCGGTGCAATCCGACGGCGCGGCATGCGATGAGAACCGGGGCGGCTTCTTAGCGGAGCTATAAGACGAAGGACGATATGCGGCCGGCGCGTCCTGTCGACGATGCGTCGCCGGTGTCACGGGGCGCGGCGCGCGCGGCTGCTGAGGAGAGGATGTCCGACCCTGCTGTGCCGCACGGGCAGCACCTGGCTTCGACGGATCGGGAATCTGAGAAGCCTTGAATCGTTTTCCCTGATAATCGGACATGGCTCTCCTTATACTGCGGTGAAACGGCGGAACGCTTAGGCGTCAGCCATCTCCTGCTTCATCTTCTCGATAACCTTGCGGTACTCGGGGTCGCAAGCACCCAGAATCTGTGTGGCATAGATGGCGGCGTTCTTGGCACCGTTGATGGCAACGCAGGCCACGGGCACGCCCGAAGGCATCTGCACCATCGACAGCAGCGAATCCATACCGCCCAGGTCACTCGTCTTCATAGGCACGCCGATAACCGGCAGCGGCGTAAAGGCAGCCACGACACCACCCAAGTGAGCGGCCTTGCCGGCGGCGGCGATAATCACTTTGATACCGCGATCGGCGGCAGTCGAAGCCCACTCGTGGACCTTCGCCGGCGTGCGGTGCGCGCTCGCAATGACGAGCTCATAGGGCACACCCAGTGCCTCGAGCTCGGCGGTGCAGCCTTCCATAACGCCCAGATCGGACTTGGAACCCATGATGATCCCGACAACCGGCTTCTGATCTGCCATAAACAAAGACCTCCTGTTGAGAGCGGTGACGCGGCGAATCCGCGACCCTTAACTACTGAGAGTAGTATAGCTGCTCCCGTCCCTGCGGTCTGCGGGTGCCCCGCGGCGGTCTGGTGTTTTCATCTTCACTCCGGTTGCTTCGCAAAGTCGTTCAGATGAAAACACCAGACCGCCGCGGGGCACCCTCGACCTACCGGGGATTGCCATGACGTACGTTGGCTGATTTGGTTTGGAATGAGATGTTGACGGTGGCTGATGGGCACAACTGTCCCGGGTGCATTTCAAGATGCACCTAAATGTCTGTCTTTATCCTTATAGATTGTCCAGGTAGTCGTCGGCATCATAGGTAAGGCTGTAAGCTTTATTCAGGATGCGCACGAGCTCCTGGGCATCGTGCTCGCCGAGCGCCGAGAGTTGTTTCGAGAGCGATGCCACACTCTCGGCATTTTTTTTCGCCGCGAAATCACGGCCTTCCTCGGTAATGCTCACCAGCACACGCCGACGATCGTTTGGATCAGTCCTGCGCTGAACGTAACCCTTACTCTCGAGTGAATCCAAGATATGCGACATGCGCGCACGGGAGAATTTCAGCTTCTTGGCAATCTCGGAGGGAATGACATCACCGTCAATACCCGATAGATACTGTAAAACCGGTGCCTCGCCCACACTGGCGCCGCCGGCAGCACTCAAGGATCCCTTGGCAAGGGAACGTGAGTACACAATCAGTTTTCGAGCGACGTCATCGTAATCCACTGGGGATATTGTCCTTTGCAACTCTAGAAGGGCCATAAAACCGTCATTTGCCGTACATTAGTTAACATTCGCAACAATTATTTATGATACCCCAACGCGGAAGTCTATTGCTCGTCCTTCTTGCGTCGCATAAGCTCCTCAACGTCGACACCAGCGGCCTCGAGCATGCGCTCGACATTCTTTTTGGCGTTGGTCGTGCCGACCTTAAGCACGATCGAAAGCGGAGTGCCCACCACCAGGCACACGATGCCCACGGGGACACCCCAGCCGGGGCCGCCCTGCATACCCCACATCCCCATCAAAAAGCCAATCGCCACGAGCGAATAGCCCAGGCGCAGCCAAACATTGAGCCGCTGAATAGCATCGGTCTGCATCTTTGCCTCGCGAATCAAGTCGTCGCGCGAAAGGTCGTGTCCATGTTTCTCGTGCATATGGTCCTCCTCGTGCAAAGTGTGCATCATGCGCAAGTGCATCGTTTGTCGAATACGTCATCTTTCAAGAGCAATATAGCGGGTGTCGTGTAGGCGATGGAGGTCGCTGGCCATATTGCCCTTGAAGGGCGGCGCAAAATCAGAAGGCCGTGCGGTTGAGGCCGCACGGCCTTACAGGGGGCCAGGGGATGATGACTAGTAGCTCAGTGCCGGGTCGAAGAAGCCAATGAGAACGCCCACAAATGCGATCACAACGAGGATCAGCATCATAACGATGGGGTTGACCTTCTTCTTGGTCATCATGTACCAGCAGAAGATGATGAAGATCATCGGCAGCAGGTGCGGATAGATGCCATCGAGCGTGTCCTGGAACTTACCGCCACCGGGCAGCACCAGGTTGGGGCTGCAGGTGATGGAGACCCAGGTAGCACCGACTGCACCGATGACCATGGTACCGACCATCACGATGGAATCACGCAGAGCCTTGGCCTTGGGGCCGACGAGGGCCTCGACCGCCTTGCCGCCGAGCTCATAGCCCTGGTTGTAGGCAAAGCGCATGCCAAGGAACATGAGCAGGTTCCACACGACAATATAGAAGATGGCGCCGAGCGGGGAGCCGCCGGTCGAGAGACCGAGGGCAATACCGAGCAGGATCGGGATCAGGGTACCGACGATCAGCGAGTCGCCAAGGCCGGCGAGCGGGCCCATGAGGCCGGCGCGGATGCCGTTGATGGCGTCGTCGTCGATGGCCTCGCCGTTTGCGCGAGCCTCCTCGAGGCCGGCGGTGACGCCGACAATCATGGTGCCGATCTGCGGCTCGGTGTTGAAGAACGCGGAGTAGGTCTGGAGGGCCTGCTTCTGCTCCTCGGGCGTGTCGTAGAGCTCCTCGACAATCGGAAGCATGGCGCACAGGTAACCGAAGGTCTGCATGTGCTCCTGCGAGAAGCAGGTCAGGTTGCCATAGGACCAGTTACGGAACGACTTGGCAAGCGTTTTCTTAGAGAGCTTTTTCTTCTCTGCCATTAGATGTCCTCCTCTTCCTCATCATCTGAGCCCGAGGCGATAGCTGCCTTGGGAGCGTTTGCGAGGTCGATCTTGAGCGAAGCGATCTCATAGTTGATCAGGGCGAAGAAGCAGCCGATGCCGGCAGCGGCGATCAGGTTGCAGCCCATAACAGCGGACAGGGTGAAGCCGAAGAAGAACGTCAGGAAGTCCGTGGGCTTAGAGATGACCTGCTTGAGCAGGATGGCGATACCGACGGTAGGCAGCAGCGAGCCGACGGTAAACAGCGTCTTCATCGCGATGCCGTCCATGGGCATGTAGGTCTTCATGAGGTCGACCATGGCGGTGCCGCCCATGGTGATGATGAACGTCGGGAGGAACGAGCAGACGATGTGACCGATCCAAGGCAGAACGTTGTTGACCAGGTAGAGCTTGTGGAGATCGCCCTTCTCGAGCCACTTCCAGCCCATGCCCTGCCACACCAGGTTGATGGTGGCGGTGCCATAGAAGAGCACAGTGCCGAGCGTGCCGACGGCGGCACCGAGGGATGCGGCCATGCCGGCAGCCTCAGCGGAGGCGGGATCGATGCCCGAGTTCTTGATGGCGAGGATCGCCAGCGGGATGCCGATATAGGACACGGCGCGGACGTCGGCGGAGACGGTTCCGCCGGGGGTCACGAGAGCGATGTAGACAACCTGGATGGCAGCGCCGACGAGGATACCCGTCTGCATATCGCCCATGATGATGCCGACGATGAGGCCGGCGACCAGAGGACGACCCAGAGTGTAGTTGCCGATCGTCGTGCCGCCCATGCCAGGCAGTGATGCCAGGCAGGCGAACAGGCCGAACAGCGCGGCTTGGAATGCATTGATTGCCATGCTTTCCCCTTTCTTTATTCCTCAGCCCCTTTCACCAAGGGCTGTAGATACCAAAATGCGGCTGGCACCTAACTAGAAGCCAAACTGACCGCGGAACTTGGGCCACTCACCGATGGACTTCTCCTTGATAAGGGCGAACTCGACCGTGTAACCGGCGTTGGTGAGATCCTCGAGCGCCTGGGCCTCTTCCTGCGTGATCGACTGGTTGTTGCCAAGCTTGGTGGTGCCGGGACGATCGTTGCAGGGACCGACGATGATGCGGTCCATGCCGGGCTTAAAGCCAAAATCGACGAGAAGTTCCTTCATGTCGAGCGGGTTCTTGGTGATCAGGAAGTACTTGGTGTCGGACTTGAGAACCTTCTCGGAGACCTCCTTGAAGTGCTCCTTGGTCCACACGAACGTCTTCTTGCCCGAGGCACTCTTGTAGGCCTCCTTGAGCACGGGGTTGGACGCTGCAGCGTCGTTGACGGCGATAAGACCGTCGCAGGGATACTCGAGGGCCCAACGGGTAACGGTCTGTCCATGGATCATACGGTCATCAATACGGATGAACGAAATCATGCGTTCTCCCTTTCTTTATCACCGGGGGTCTTTCCTCTTAACCCCCGCTCCATCACGAAAATTTGGGCGGATGCGCTGCCTAGATGTCGTCGTCCTCGTCGTCGGCGTCATCGGTCGGGACAACGAGCTCGGACATACCGTTCTTGCCCTCCTGCAGCATCATCTGCTTGAGGGAATCCAGGTCCATGGTGGCAAGCCCCATCATGGCGGTCATAGCCATGGGCAGATTCATACCGCCGAAGGCAATGGTGTGGGCGAGCAAACCCTTCTCGGCCAGCGTGTTCATGGCATTGGTGAGCGGCGATCCGCCCAGGATGTCACCAAGCAGGACAACCTCGTCATCGGCGGTAACGGGAGCGAGCATCGCCTTGACGTTCTCGACATACTCGTCAGCGCCCATGCCGTCCACGAGACTCGTCGACAAGATGTTCGGGGCGTCATTGCCGAGCATCTTGAGGACACTGTGCAGTCCGGGAGCGAGCGTTCCGTGACTGACCATTACCAGATACCGCATGCGGTCTCCTCTCGACCTGCCGTGTGTCGCACGGCTTTGCTTTTTGCTGAGATTATTGTTGCGCCGGGGCATGTTCGGTACAAGAAAATAGTTGCGAACGGCAACTATTCATCGGTTAACGGTACCAACTATTTTTGTGCCTAAATTATTTTTTCTTCTAATTATTTTTAAAATAGCAGGTAGATTGCCTGATAAATGTTTTATGTTCCTTATGCACCATACATACCAGCAAGAATCGGGCCTGGCATCTCCGGTTTGCCCCGCAGTGTCAGACCATGTCACGTACGCCCACGACATGGAGGTACCCCATGGATATGATCTCGTTTCTCGCCTCCGAACCCTTCGACCGCAGCGGTGATACGCCGCTCTATGTCCAGCTTAAACATCGAATCGCTCTGCTTATCGCCAGCCAGGCGTTCGACACCAAGACGCCGCTGCCACGCGAGCTCGAAATCTGTGAGCGGCTGGAGTTATCGCGCGCGACCGTGCGCCGTTGCTTCCAAGATCTCGTCATCGAGGGGCGCGTGGTGCGCAAGCGCGGCCAGGGCACGTTCATCAAGCCCCAAACTTCAGCACCCGGCATCGACCTGGCCCTGAATTTCAGCGCGCGGATGCGCGAAGCGGGACGGGTTCCGAGCTCGCAGATTCTCGCCTTTTCAAGCATACCGGCCGTCCGCGGCATCGCCTCCGGGCTCAAAGTGCCCGAAGGGACACCCGTCTGGGAGATTCGCCGCCTGCGTCTCGCCAACGACAAACCCATGGAGCTCAACTACGTCTATATCCCCGTGTCACTTTGCCCCGAGCTCACGCGCAAAGACGTGGATGGCTCGCTCTACGCCTACATCGCGGAAAAGACCGGCATCCTGCCCGCAAGCGTCGATGCCGTCTACGAGACAGTCAACCTCGACAAGCATGAGGCGCGTCTTTTGGGACAGAACACCGGTAAGGCGGCGATGCGCATCGTGCGTTCGACCTACGACAAGACGGGAACCCCGTTCGAGGTAGGCGTGCTCATCAGCTGCGACGGTCAGGCAAAGCTGCACGTGCACATCGCCGCCGACAAAACAACCTTCACCGCCACAGCCCAATAAATCCAAAACGTGGGCGCCGTCGTTCAAACGAACGACGGCGCCCACACTCATTTTCTATTCAGCCCTAGTCATCGCACAAAGCCCCTTCGGCAGCACACGGTGCAACCGAGTCACCGTAGGCCGGGGCGGGAGGCGGTCCTTTCTCTCGGAAAACTTCGCGAAGCCCAGTTTCCGAGAGAAAGTGTCCGGCTGCCGCCCCGGCCGACCAGGTCACATTACACCGTGTGCTGCGGCAGGTCCTGCAGGGCGATGACGTCCATGCCCATGTCGTTGGCGCTGCCGTGACCCTGCTGGTCCTCACGCACCGCCTCGATGGCACTCACGTACGTGTTGGCGGCAGACATCGCGGTCACGCAGGTCACACCGCGTCGCACTGCCTCGGTGCGCAGCAGATAGCCGTCGCCGCGCGAGCCCGGACCGTACGGCGTGTTGATGATCACCGCGATCTTGCCATCGGCGATGAGGTCGCCGATGTTGGGGCGCTCGCCGTCGTGCGGGCCGCTAATCTTCTCCACGATCTCGCACGTCACGTTGCCTCCACGCAGCACGCGCGCCGTACCCTCGGTAGAGCAGATGTCAAAGCCCAGATAGCGCAGGATACGGGCGACCGAAAGGATATGGCGCTTGTCGCGGTCGCACACGCTAATGAACACCTTGCCGCAACTCGGGTCGGGCAGCTTGTAGTCGATCGCCAGCTGCGTCTTGGCGTATGCCTCGGGATAGCTCTTGGCGATACCCATGACCTCGCCCGTCGACTTCATCTCGGGCCCCAGGATGACGTCGGCGCCCGGGAAACGGCCCCAGGGCATAACGGCTTCCTTCATGCAGAACCAGTCCAGCTGACGCTCATCGCTCGGCAGGCCCAAGCTCGCGATGGAATCGCCCGCCATGATACGCGCCGCGCACTTGGCCAGCGGCACGCCGGTGGCCTTGGAGATAAACGGCACGGTACGGCTGGCACGCGGGTTGGCCTCGATCACGTAGACGGTCTCACCCTTGATGGCATACTGCACGTTGACCAGGCCGCGTACGCCCAGCGCCATCGCGATGCGGCGCGTGGTCTCGCGGAGCTTCGCCTGCAGGCTCTCGCTAAAGCTAAACGGCGGAATGCAGGTCGCAGAGTCGCCGGAGTGAATACCGGCCTCCTCAATATGCTCCAGGATGCCGCCGATGTAGACCTCTTCGCCGTCGCACAGGGCATCGACATCGGACTCAATCGCACCCTCCAGGAAGCGGTCGAGGTACACCGGGTAGTCGGGGCTAATGCGCGCAGCCTCGGCCATGTAATCGCGTAGATGCCCGGCATCGTAGGCGATCATCATGCCGCGGCCACCCAGCACGTAGCTCGGACGCACCAGCAGCGGGTAGCCGATGTGCGCGGCCACGGCCTCGGCCTCCTCAAACGAGGTGGCCTGACCCGCCGGCGGGTACATAATGCCCAGCTTGTCGAGTAGGGCGGCAAAGCGCTCGCGGTCCTCGGCAAAGTCGATGGCGTCGGGCTTTGTGCCCATAATGTTGACGCCGCTCTCCTCGAGCATGCGCGCCAGTTTAAGCGGGGTCTGGCCGCCGAGCGTCACCACGACGCCGTCGGGGCGCTCGACATCGATAACGTCCATGACGTCCTCGTAGGTGAGCGGCTCAAAGTACAGACGGTCGGACGTGTCATAGTCGGTCGAGACGGTCTCGGGATTGCAGTTGACCATGATGGTCTCGAAGCCGCGGGCCGCCAGCGCGTAGCTCGCGTGCACGCAGCAGTAATCGAACTCGATACCCTGGCCAATGCGGTTGGGGCCGGCGCCCAGGATCATCGCCTTGGGCTTGTCCGCCGGCGTGGTCTCGTCGGGAGCCACGCACTTCTTGGCATCCGGGCTCGTGCGGTAGATGTTCTCGTACGTCTTGTAGTGGTACTCCGTGGCGCTCGAAAACTCCGCAGCGCAGGTATCGACCGTCTTCATGCTGGGAACCACGCCCAGACCCTTGCGATAGGCGCGCACAAAGCGCTCGTCCGAGCCGGTCAGCGCGGCAATCTCGGCGTCGCTCGTGCCGTACTGCTTGAGCAGGCGCATCGCGTCGGCGTCGATATCCTCCACACGCAGGCCGCGGATGCTCTCCTGGACCTGCACCATGTCGTTGATACGGTTGAGGTACCACGGATCGATACCGCAGATGGCATGGATGTGGGCGATGTCCCAGCCACGGCGCAGGGCCTCGACCACAAAGAAGATGCGGTGCTCGGTCGGGGTTGCCACGGCCTGAGCGAGCTCATCGTCGCTCAGCTTGTCGGCACCCTCCTTGCCACCGGCGCAGATGCCCTGGTGACCGTCCTCCAGTGAGCGCATGGCCTTGCCGAAGGCCTCCTCAAAGGTGCGGCCGATCGCCATAATCTCGCCCACGGCCTTCATGCGCGTGGTGAGCGTGGGGTCGGTACCCTTAAACTTCTCGAAGGCAAAGCGCGGCACCTTGACCACACAGTAGTCGATCGTGGGCTCAAAGCAGGCGGGCGTTGCCTTGGTGATGTCGTTGACGATCTCGTCGAGCGTGTAGCCCACGGCCAGGCGAGCGGCGGCCTTGGCGATGGGGAAGCCCGTGGCCTTGGAGGCCAGTGCGGACGAACGGCTCACGCGCGGGTTCATCTCGATGACGATCAGACGGCCGGTCTGGGGGTTCACGGCAAACTGCACGTTGGAGCCGCCGGTCTCGACGCCAATCTTCTCCAGAATGGCGAGCGACGCGACACGCATGCGCTGGTACTCAAGGTCGGAGAGGGTCTGCGCTGGCGCCACGGTGATGGAGTCGCCGGTGTGCACGCCCATGGGGTCGAGGTTCTCGATGGAGCACACGATGATGCCGTTGCCGGCGTGGTCGCGCATGACCTCCATCTCATACTCTTTCCAACCCTCGATGGACTCCTCGACCAGCACCTCATGGGCAGGCGAGAGCTCAAGGCCCTGGCTCACGATGGAGACGAGCTCCTCGTGGGTATGCGCGATGCCGCCGCCGGCGCCACCGAGGGTAAAGCTCGGACGCAGTACGCAGGGATATCCCACGCGCTCGGCGATAGCCTCGGCGTCGGCCACGCTGTAGGCATAGCCCGAGCGCGCGACCTCCAGGCCGATCTCGGCCATGGCCTCGTTAAAGAGTTTGCGGTCCTCGCCGCGCTCGATAGCGGCCAGGTCGCAGCCGATCATCTCGACGCCGTACTTGTCGAGCGTGCCGTCCTTTGCCAGCTCGACGGCGGCGTTCAGACCGGTCTGGCCGCCCAGCGTGGGCAGCAGCGCGTCCGGGCGCTCTTTCTTGATCACGCGCTCGATAAACTCGGCGGTGATAGGCTCAACATAGGTGCGGTCGGCCAAGCCCGGGTCGGTCATGATGGTCGCCGGATTGGAGTTGACCAGGATGACCTCAAAGCCATCCTCCTTGAGCACCTTGCAGGCCTGGGCGCCGGAGTAGTCGAACTCGCAGGCCTGGCCAATAACGATGGGGCCCGAACCAATAACGAGGATGCGCTTGATGTCAGTACGTTTAGGCATGTTAGTTCTCCTCGGTCGCAGCGTTCTCGGACTCGGCGAAATTCCAGCCGGCGAGGCGGTCCTTCGCGGTGTCGATGTCCAGGTAGTTCTCCTCGCCGTCCATGAGTCGCGTAAAGGCGGTAAAGAGATAGTGGGCATCGGTGGGGCCGGGCGAAGCCTCGGGGTGGTACTGGACCGAGAAACACGGGGCGTCGAGCAGCTGGATGCCCTCGGCGGTGCCGTCGTTGAGGTTCACATGTGTCAGGCGAATGCGACCAAAGCGCTCGTTCATCACGACCGGCGCGACGCCGCGACGCACCCAGGCGCGCAGGTCGCCATCGGCCGCATGCTCGGTTTCGCCGCCGGAAAGCTCCGGAATCAGTTTGCCCAGACTGGGGAACAGCAGGCCAAAGCCGTGGTTTTGCGCGGTGATCTCCACGCGACGGCTCACCAGATTCATAACCGGCTGGTTACCGCCACGGTGACCGAATTTAAGCTTTTCCATTTGGGCGCCGCAGGCCAAGCTGATCATCTGGTGACCCAGGCAAATACCAAAGACCGGCACCTTGCCGATCAGCTGCTGCACCTGCTCGTAGGTCTCCACCACGGCATCGGGGTCGCCGGGGCCGTTGGACAAAAAGACGCCATCAGGATTCATGTCGAGCACCTGCTGGGCGGGCGTATCCCACGGCACGACGGTGAGGTCGCAGCCGGCACGGACCAGGCCCTCCAGAATACCGCGCTTCACACCGCAGTCGTAGGCGACCACTTTGTGACGGGCAGGAGCGGCAGCCACAAGCGCAAAGCCATGCGTGGCAGGCAGGTCGGCGGCCACAAACTCGTGAGGCGCGGGACAGCTCACGGTCTTGACCAGGTTCTCGCCCACCAGCGTGGGCGCTGCGTCCAGACGCTCGGCGAGCTCGTCGACGTCGAAGATCTCTGTCGAGATAATGCCCATCTTGGAACCATTGTCGCGCAGATGGCGCACCAGAGCGCGGGTGTCGACACCCTCGATAGCGACGATGCCGTGAGCGCGCAGGTACTCCGGCACGCTGACGGCCGAGCGCCAGTTAGAAGGCGTGGCGCACATGTCGCGAACGATCATGCCGCGCATAGCCGGAGCGCTCGCAGGGCGCACGGCGTCGCCGGGGAAGGCCGACTGGACATCGGTCTCGTCGATACCGTAATTGCCGATCTGCGGATAGGTCATGGTTACAATTTGGCCGGCATAACTCGGGTCGGTCATGACCTCAAAGTAGCCCTCAAGCGAGGTGTTGAAGCAGACTTCGCCGGTCGCGGTGCCCTCGGCGCCGCATGCACGTCCATAAAAAATGGTCCCATCCTCAAGATACAGGATACAGGGACCGCAGGCGCCCTTGCTGGTTTTGGCCAGCATACGCTGGCAAAGCTCGCTGGGCGCGAAGGTGCGGGCGGCAGCGCCCGCGGTATGGTTGTTCGCCATAATTCTCCTTCCCGGTCTCACAGGACCGGCTTAAAGGTGTGTAGTTAGGCCTCGCGGTATTGTAACCGCAAGCATGCCTCATGGCGTTAATTTCATCGAAATGTTTACGAAATGATAATTATGACTTTCTATGCATAATGATTTTTTAATCCCCGTCCCGGAAAAATCATCCCGCGGGGCTTGTGGCTCACGCGGGATGATGGCGTCTTATTTTATCTTGTCCTGCTCCAGCAGTTCGGACGGTGTGCGATCGGGCTTGCCGCCGCGGAAAATCTCGCGGCCATGCAGACGATGCTCCAGGTCACGTTCGGCCTTTTCCTCGTCAATCTTGGTCTGGCTCACCACCGGGTCCTCAATCAACGACGACACCGAGTTCACCTGCTTCTGAATGCGCTCGGCGATGGTGTCATCCATACTCACGATGCGCATCTTCCAGTCGATACTCGTAGCGTTGGATGAGCTCTTGGTCCACACGAACGTCAGGATGGCGCTCTGGTGGCCCTGGGCGGGAAACATGCCAAAGAAGGAATCGTGCTGAATGTTGCTATCCTCGTCGATATAGGCGTGAACGTTATACACCACGCGGTCGATCTTATCGTTGAGCAACGCGTTGGTCGCAAGCGCCGCGGCCTGAATCTGCCCGTTGGACAGCAGCTCGAGCTCGTTGGCAGACGATGTGTCCAACACCGTCACCTCGACCGTGCCCGTACGCTCATCGGCTTCATCGACGGTAAAGTCGAGCGGGAACTGCGTAAAGCCGTTGCCCCACTCAAGGCCGCCCTTCAGCGCCGTCGAAACGGTATCGACCGAAACGCTCTCGGACAGGTTGGCGGTGTTCAGGCGACGCATCACGCCGTAGCCAATCTGCATGCCCACAATCAGCACCAAGATGCCAATGACCACGGCCATCGCGGTCTTCGTAATGGTATGACTCACCTGCGAACCCGAAGGATCATCCTCGGACAGCGGGTCGATATGTTTTGCCTGGCTCGCGCGGTCCTCGCTGCGCAGCTGCGCTAGCGCCGCTTTGTCACCGCGCTTGGCCGCAGCCTCCTTCTCACGCATGCGCTCGGTTCGCTTTTTGGCAAGCGTGGGATCCAAGACACCGGATGCATCGATTTCGGAGAATAACTCCGTCACTTCTTCCGGAGTCAAAGGGTTCTTGTCAGCCATAAACTTCCTGTCATATCAATCAGTCGAGCTCGTGCGCACGCGCACCTTCGAACTGCATTCGATAGTAACGGGCATAGGTGCCGCCACGGGCGAGAAGCTGTTCATGCGTGCCACGTTCCACAACGCGACCATGCTCAACGGTCGCAATCTCATCGGCGTGTTTAATGGTCGAGAGACGGTGGGCGATGATGATTGTGGTACGGCCGCGTGCCAGCTCTTCGAGCGACTCCTGGACCGCCTCCTCGCTCTCGTTATCCAAAGCACTCGTCGCCTCGTCCAAAATCAGGATCTTGGGGTTCTTGAGAAACACGCGCGCAATGGCAACGCGTTGCTTCTGTCCGCCCGAAAGACGGCTGCCACGCTCGCCCACGACCGTGTCATAACCCTGTGGAAGCGACTCGATAAAGGCATCGATGTTGGCGCGACGGGCGGCCTCGGCGATCTCTCCTGCCGTAGCGCCCGGCTTGCCGTAGGCGATGTTCTCGCCAATCGTGCCGTCAAACAGATAGACATCCTGCTGCACCAGGCCGATGGCGCGACGCAGGCTCTGCTGCGTCACATCGCGCACGTCCTGGCCGTCGATGCTAATGGATCCGGCAGCCACGTCATAAAAGCGCGGCAGCAGCGAACAGGTCGTGGACTTGCCGCCGCCCGAAGGGCCAACCAAAGCGATGGTCTGCCCAGGCTTGATGGACAGATTCATATGGTCGATAACGGGACGCTCTTCGGCATCGCCCTCGCCCAGCTCAACGTCCTCGTAGTTAAAGCACACGTCGTGATACTCCACGGCGCCGGCAGTCACCTGCAGATCCGTAGCGCCCGGCTTGTCCTGGATATCCGGCGCGGTCGAGAGCACCTCGTCCATGCGCTTAAAGCCGGCGATGGCCTTCTGATACGTTTCGGCCGAATTGACAAGTGTCTCGAGCGGCGTGCAGAACAGCGAAATATAGAGTGCAAAGGTCGCCATATCGACCGCCTGCAGCTGTCCCTGGGCGACCAGCCAGCCGCCCAGCAGCACCACGATCACATAGAGCACACCCGAAAGCAGGCCATACGTCGCGGTATAGACGCCCATGGCGTGATACATGTTCTCCTTGGACGAAAGATAGCGATTGTTGGAGGCGCGGAACTTGAAGCGTTCGGTCTCCTCATTGGCAAAACTCTTGACCACGCGCATGCCCGCCAGCGAATCCTGCAGCTGCGCATTGATGCCGCTGATCTTTTTGCGGTTGTCGCTAAAGACCTCGCGCATGCGCATGTTCTGCCAAAACATGATGACCGCAAACGCCGCCGTCACCACGGCCATGGCGAGCGCCAGCACCGGGGCGATGGTAAAGAGGATCACAAACGAGCCGATAATCTCGATGCCGCAGATGATGATCCACTCGGGCACGTGGTGCGCCGCCTCGCAGATATCGAACAGGTCGTTGACCACGCGGCTCATCATGTCGCCCGAGCTGTTGCGGTCAAAGTACGCAAAGCTAAAGCGCTCATACTGGTCAAACAGGTCCTCGCGCATCTTGGACTCCATACGCGCGCCCATCACGTGACCCCAATAGCTCACAAAATAGCGGCAGGCGCAGCGGGCGGCATACATCAGCACCAAGCCCACCGCAATCATGCCGAGCGCCTGCATAATGACAGCCTGACCCTGAGTAAAGAGCCCACCGGTCAAATTGCGCAGGATAATGGGGAACGCCAGGTCAATGGCGGCAAGCACCAGAGCACAAACAGTATCAGCAACAAAAAGCCCCATCTGGGGCTTGTAGTACGAAAGAAACCTTTTAAACATGCAATCCTCGAAGAGAAATAAATAGCGTGAGAAATCCGGTTGAACCGGTCAGGCTGAAAACAAAGCGTCCCAACAAGCATAACGCCGATGTTCTGGCAGCGTCAGCGAAAACGTCCCTAAGCGAGCAAGGTGCCTTGAAAGAGGAGCGACGCGTACTTCGGTACGCGAGCGACGATTGAAAGGCAGATTGCCGCTTAGGGGCGTTTGCAGCGTCGACTCGTTACGCGGTTTGGTAAAACCGCGTAACCTAGAGCTCCGCGCCCCCAAGGCGATGCGCGATGCTATCGCAGGCCAAGGCGCCCACGACGGTCTTGGCGTCTTCGATCTTGCCGTCGAGCACGGCGTCGATCAGCTCGTGCAGCGGCACCAGGTCAACGTTGACAAACTCGTCATCGTCGGGGCTGGGCGCATCAAACTCCAGCTTGGTAGCCAAGTAGATGTGAATGATCTCGTCGCAAAAACCGCAGGACGTGACAATCGACGTCAAAAAGCGAATGCGACCGGCCCTAAAGCCCGTCTCCTCGTGTAGCTCGCGCTTAGCGCAATCGAGTGGGTCCTCGCCCGGGTCGAGCTTGCCGGCGGGAATCTCGACCGTCACGCGGTCGATGGCGGTGCGGTACTGACGCACCAGTACGATCTTGCCGCTCTCGGTCAGCGCCACAACGGCCGCCGCACCCGGATGGCGAACGATATCGCGGGCACTGCGGCGACCGTTGGGCAGCTCAACCTCAAGACGGTGGACGTCGAGGATCTTGCCCTTCCAGGCGCACTCCTCCGAAAGAATCTTCTCGTGCAGCTCGGCATCGTGCGGGTCGTCGTCGCCCAGCACCAGCGCCGGCTCGTCAGCGACCTCGCCACCAGGTTCGCCCTCGGCGTGCCCATACATGCGGCTGTCCTCCTCGACGATCTGTGCGTCCACGAGCTCTTCGTTCTTCTCGTCCATCCGTCTCATTCCTCTCGGATTTTAGGCATCCCAGGCGTCGCGGCCGCGCAGCGCACGCAGGCCGATGTCGTGGCGCAGGGTCTTACCCTCAAAATCAATCTTCTCGCAGGCCTCGTAGGCAAGGTTGCGAGCGTTCTCGAACGTGTCGCCCAGAGCGGTCACGGCAAGCACGCGGCCACCATTGGTCACGAGCTGGCCGTCCACCACGGCAGTGCCCGCGTGGTACACGGTCACGTTCTCCATGGCCTCGGCATCGGCAATACCGGTGATGACCTTGCCCTTCTCGTAGCTGCCGGGATAGCCCGCACTCGTCAGGACAACGGCCACGGCCCACTCGTCACGCCAGTCGAGCTCAATCTGATCGAGCTCGCAGTTGGCGCAGGCCAGCATGACCTCGACCAGGTCGTTCTTAAGGCGCGGGAGCACGACCTGCGTCTCGGGGTCGCCAAAGCGGGCGTTGAACTCCAGCACCTTGGGGCCGGCGGGGGTGAGCATAAAGCCGCCATACAGGCAGCCGCGGTAGTCGATGCCCTCGGCAGCAAGCTCGGCAACGGTCTGCTCCATGACCGCCACCATGGTGGCGTGCTCCTCGTCGGTCACGATGGGCACCGGGCTGTAGACGCCCATGCCGCCGGTGTTGGGACCCTTGTCGCCCTCGAGCGCGCGCTTGTGGTCCTGCGAGGTGGCCATGGGGCGCACGGTCTTGCCGTCGGTAAAGGCCAAAAGCGAGCACTCGGGGCCGGTCAGCATCTCCTCGATAACCACGGTGTTGCCGGCATCGCCAAAGGTGCCGCCAAAGCACTCGCGCACGGCCTCCTCGGCCTGCTCAAGTTCGATCGCCACGATGACGCCCTTGCCCGCGGCAAGGCCGTCGGCCTTGACGACCAGCGGGGCGCCCTGCTCGCGCACGTAGGCGAGAGCCGAAGCCTCGTCGGTAAACGAGCCGTAGGCTGCCGTCGGAATGCCCGCGCGCTCCATGAGCTGCTTGGAGAACAGCTTGGAGCCCTCCATCTGGGCGCCCTCGGCACCCGGGCCAAAGCAGAGAATACCCGCCGCGCGCACGGCGTCGGCCACACCCGCCACGAGCGGAGCCTCGGGGCCAATTACCACGAGTCCGCATCCGTGGCTCTGCGCAAACGCCGCCACGGCCGCAGGATCGCAGTCGTCGAGAACAACGTTCTCGCCGCAGCTCGCGGTGCCGCCGTTGCCCGGCGCGATGTAGAGCTTGCCGGCGCGCGGTGATGCTGCGAGCTTAGCTGCCAAAGCATGCTCACGGCCGCCGCTGCCCAACAACAGGATGTCGATGGTTTGAGTGTCCGCCTTCAAGGGTGCCTCCTCTATGGATGAATGGCCCGCTCCGCGCGAGCCCTTTGCAAGCAAATATACCCCTCGGCCGCCCGCTTGGGCTGCAAAGGGGTATATCGCAATAACCAAATAGTCCCGATTACTTCCAGAATCGGTTGATGATCTGCTCGCGACCGGCGCCGACGCCAATGAACGTCACGCGGGTGTGTGCCAGATCCTCGATAAACGCCACGTAGTCCTGAGCCTCCTGCGGCAGCTCATCAAAGCTGCGGCAACCGGTGATGTCGCACTTCCAGCCGGGGAGCTCCTCGTAGATGGGCTTGGCATGCTCAAAGCGCACCTGATGCTCGGGCACGCTGGTGTAGCGCTCGCCATCGACGTCGTAGGCCACGCACACCTTGATGGTGTCGAAGGCCGAAAGCACGTCGAGCTTAGTCAGGGCGATATCGGTGAGGCCGTTGACGCGTGAGGCGTAGTTGGCGATGGGGCCGTCGAACCAGCCGCAGCGACGACGGCGACCGGTGGTCACACCGTACTCATAGCCCTCCTCGGTCAGCGTGTGACCGGCCTCGGACTCATAGGAAAGCTCGGTGGGCATGGGGCCCGAACCGACGCGGGTGATATAGGCCTTCATGACGCCCAGCACGCGGTCGACGTTCTTCATGCCCACGCCGGAGCCGGTGATGGCGCCGCCGGCGGTGCAGTTGGAAGACGTCACGTACGGATAGGTGCCGTGGTCGATGTCGAGCAACGTCGCTTGGGCGCCCTCAAACAGCAGGTCCTTGCCCTCATCGATCATGTTGTTGAGCAGCAGGCTCGTCTCGGTGATGTAGGGACGCAGGCGCTCGGCCATGGGCAGGTACTCGTCGC
This sequence comes from Collinsella sp. AF04-24, assembly GCF_003465685.1. Taxonomy (NCBI): domain Bacteria; kingdom Bacillati; phylum Actinomycetota; class Coriobacteriia; order Coriobacteriales; family Coriobacteriaceae; genus Collinsella; species Collinsella sp. AF04-24. The sequence goes on along the minus strand of NZ_QSBK01000002.1, from coordinate 12,359 downwards.
AAATCTGGTCCACGGTGTAGGTGGGCAGGTTGTAGATGAGCTCAAGCTCGGGGTTCACGCGGGCGAGAGCGGTCTCCAGCTTGTCGCGGAACAGCGCCTCGTCCAGCATATCCTGCATGCGCAGGCCAATGCGGGCCATCTTGTCCTGATAGCACGGACCGATACCGCGCTTGGTGGTACCGATGTTCTTCTTGCCGAGCTTCTGCTCAAAGGCGCCATCCAGGTCGATGTGGTACGGCATGATGACATGCGCGTTGCCGCTAATCTTGAGGTTCTTGGTGGTGATGCCGTCGGCCTCGAACATGTCGATCTCCTCAAGGACAACCTTGGGGTTGACGACGCAGCCGTTACCGATCACCGACACATGGTCGGAATACATGATGCCGGAGGGCACCTGGTGCAGGCCGTACTTCTTGCCGTTGACGACGATGGTGTGGCCGGCGTTGTTGCCGCCCGAGTAGCGCACGACGGCATCGAAGTCGCCGGCGACCAGGTCGCAGATCTTACCCTTGCCCTCATCGCCCCACTGGGCACCGACCAAAACGGTTGACGGCATGTTTACTCCTTACATTCATGGACTGTCTACGCGCCACGCCGGCACGCAGAAGCACAAAACATTCCCAGTATACCCGTGCAACGGGCGCCTGTCCTACTCCTCGGCATGTGCCCCATCAAGCTCATAGAACTTGGTGGATGCCGGCAGGAACATCAGGTCGACGTCGCCGATCGGGCCCGAACGGTTCTTGGCCACGACGATACGCGTAACGCCCTCGTCGGGTCGATCGTCGCGCGAGGCTTCGGCCTCGTCGGCGGAGCGGTCCAAGAACATAACGATATCGGCGTCCTGCTCGATGGAGCCCGATTCACGAAGGTCGGAAAGCTGCGGGCGCTTGCCGGTACGGGATTCGACCTGACGCGAGAGCTGCGACAGCGCGATGAGCGGGATCTTGAGTTCCTTGGCCATGATCTTCAGACCACGCGACATCTCGGAGACCTCGACGGTACGGCTCTCGGAGCGGCGTCCCGGCGGAGGACTCACCAGCTGCAGGTAGTCCAGGATGATGATGGCCTTCTCCTTGTTGTGGAGCATGCGGCGGCTCTTGGCGCGAATCTCGGTCACTGTGGTGCCGGGCGTATCGTCAATCAGAATATCGAGCTTGGACAAGGTCTGCGTGGCCTCGTTGATATTGGCCCACTGCTCGGGGCTAATGCGGCCCATGCGGAAGTCACTGATCGAAATCATGGCGTAGGCGCAAATCAGACGCTGGGCAATTTCCTTGCCCGACATCTCCAGCGAGAAGAAGCCGACGGTATAACCGGCCGCGGCAGCGTTGAGCGCCAGATTCAGGGCGAACGACGTCTTACCCACAGCAGGGCGGGCGCCGATGATGATGAGCTGGCCCTCGCGAAAACCCATGAGCATGCGGTCGAGCGACGGGAAGCCCGTGGGCACGCCCGCAGCCTGGCCGCCTGCCTGGCACACTTCCTCGGCCTCGTTATAGGCCTCGACCATAAACTCGGTCAGCGTCTTGTAGCTCGACTTGACCTCGCGCGCCGTGACCTTGAGCAACTTGCTCTCGGCCAGCTCCACGACCTCTTTGGTATCGGTGGGAGCGTTATAGGCCAGCGCGTTGATCTCGTTGGTGGCGCCGATCAGCTCACGCAGCATCGAATCGCGGCGAACGATAGCGGCATGGTGCTGCCAGTTGACGAGCGACAGGGTCTGACCCATCAACTCCAAAATGTAGGCCTCGCCGCCCACGGCATCAAGCTTGTTGATGCTTCGCAGGTAATCGATCAGCGAGATGGAGTCGATGGGAATGCGGCTGTTGTACATATCGACCATCGCGGTATAGATGGTCTTATGAATGGGCCGGTAGAAGTCATCGGGCTGCAGCTCGACCTGGGCCTCTTCGACCACCTCGGGCGATAGCAGCATAGCGGCCAGTACATTGGCCTCTGCATCTTGGTTTTGGGGAAGACCCAACTTGGAGCCGCGGTCCTCAACCGTCAGCCCGGTCTCCCTATCGTCATATGCCATGAGCATCCTCATTCATATCGCTTGCGAGCATCCATAGTATCAGCCACGGTCCCAAAACGCGCCGCGCGCCGCCAATCATCACCGAACCAAACGGATGAACGGTCCTGTATATAGGACTTCGACGCAACGTTCACCATGACACTCACTCAGCGCAAAAAACAAAAGGGCGCCCTGGTTTCCCAGAGCGCCCTTCTTAGAACAAGATTGTTGCGTTGCAGCAAATGCTACTCGGCAGCAGCCTCAGTCTCGACCTCGGCGGTCTCGGCCTCGGCGACCTCAGCGGCCTCCTCGACCTCAGCCTCGGCAGCGAGCTCCTCGGCGGTAACGCCGACGAGAACGACAACCTCGGCCTTGATCTCGCGGTACAGCGAGATGGCAACGGTGTGGGCACCGGCAACCTTGATGGGCTTACCGAGCTCGACGCGCTTGCGGTCGATGTCCATACCGAGCTGAGCCTTGATGGCGTCAGCGATCATAGCGGCGGTAACGGAGCCAAAGAGGATGCCCTCGTCGCCGACCTTGACGTCAACGGTGACCGTCTTGCCCTCAAAGGCAGCCTTGGTCTCGTTGGCGGTAGCCAGACGGACGGCCTCGCGCTTGGCGATGTTGTTGCGACGCTCGTCAAGCTGCTTGAGGTTGCCCTTGGTGGCGGCAACAGCGAGCTTCTTGGGGAACAGGAAGTTCTCAGCGTAACCCTGAGCGACCTCTACGACGTCACCCTCGCCGCCCTTGCCCTTGATCTCATCGAGAAGAATAACCTTCATGATGCGTCTCCCTTCTTAGCCGCGGTCGCGGTTGCCACGAGAGGAAACCACGGGGACGGTGTACGGCAGGAGAGCCATCTCGCGGGCGCGCTTGATGGCGTTGGCGATGTCATGCTGATGCTGCGTGCAAGCGCCAGTGACGCGACGGGGCTTAATCTTGCCACGGTCGGTCATGTACTTACGGAGAAGCTGAGTGTCCTTATAGTCGATGAACTCAGTGTTCTCCTTGCAGAACTGGCAGTACTTACGACGCGGCTGACGTGCAGAAAAATCATTAGCCATGTCAAAATACCTTTCGTTTGGCAACTTCGGCGAACCGAAGCCGCCTCTCACTCAAAAATAGGTGAACAACCCTTAGAACGGGATGTCCTCATCGTAGACGTCGACCGCGGGCGGCGTAGCCACCGGTGCGGCAGGACGTGCTGCGGGCGCGGGAGCTGCGGGGGCGTAACCGCCCTGGTCGTAGCCACCCTGGCCACCACGGGAGCTCATAAACTCGATCTCATCGACGATGACCTCAAGCTTGCTCCGGCGCTGGCCGTCGCGCTCCCAAGAGCTGTAGCGCAGCTTGCCCTCGATCGCGACCTTGTTTCCCTTTGCCAGGAAACGGCTCACGGCCTCGGCGCGGGTGCCGAACATGGTGCAGTCGACAAAGTTGGGATAGTCCTCCCACTCGCCAGTCTGCGCGTTGCGGCGACGATCGTTCACGGCGACGCCAAAGGACAGAACCTGGGTTCCGCCGGCGGTGGCGCGCAGCTCGGGATCGCGGGTGAGGTTACCGGTGATGTTCACTCGATTGATGCTCATAACTCACTACTTCCTCTTGGGGCACAAGCCCAGTCCAAAACGACAGTCTTACTCCTGGTCGTCGCGACGGACGATCATGTGGCGGACCACAGCGTCGGTGATGCGCAGGACGCGATCAAGCTCGGCGATCTGGGTAGGATCTGCGTGGAAGTTGATGAGGGTGTAGTCACCATCGGTGAGGTCGTTGATCTCGTAGGCGAGCTTGCGCTTGCCCCACTCGTCAACGGAGTCGACCTTGCCAGCGCCCTCAGCGATCGTGGTATCGATACGCTTCATAACAGCGAGACGAGTCTCGGGGTCGAGCGACGGGTCAACAAAGAACAGCAGTTCATAAGCCTTCATATTGTCACCTCCTCTGGGCAAATGTGGCTTCAGGTCGTGAAGGTGCGCCTGAAGCAGGAAAAGACTTGGTAATAATATCTTTCAACCTCCTAGGCTGCAAGAATATGCAGCTACAACCTCATGACCTCCACATATGTCCATGCTCACACGGCACTTCATGCGCATTCCAACCAAATGCTGACCAAATGCTTGACGGATCTGTGTTCAAGATACGGTGCCGTGGGGACAAGCTGAGCCAAGCCGCAGGTCAGCGGGCACAAGGCTGTGGTCGCAAAATGCATACCAGTGGCCCACAGCACCACCCAAAGATTTTTAAATTCATTGCCAAGTCGCTTATGAATACCCTTTTTTGAACAATTGAGTTGATCAACCACGCTGGTCGGAAGCCGTTTTTTGGGACCTCAAGCCCCACTGCAGCGCCAAGCACGGCCAAGCGTTTTAAAAAATGCCAACTTTTCTGTTTGCACTTTGCGATTCCTCGTGTATACTGACTTTCGCATTTAACGGAGAGTTGTCCGAGTGGCCGAAGGAGCACGATTGGAAATCGTGTAGGCGTCAAAAGCGTCTCCAGGGTTCAAATCCCTGACTCTCCGCCAGTTAATTCCAAAGCAGGCCTTCGAGCCTGCTTTGTTTTTACCCCACGCGGAGGGGTGGCAGAGTGGTTGAATGCGGCGGTCTCGAAAACCGTTTGGCCTGTATAAGGTCACGAGGGTTCGAATCCCTCCTCCTCCGCCATTTTGGTTGAGAAAGCTCCCGAAAACGGGGGCTTTTTGTTTAGAGTCCCTTACAAGCAAATACGGCGGAGGAGGAGGGATTCGAACCCGCCAGGGCGCAAAGCGTAAAGAAAACGCGCCAGTGGCGCGTTTTTAGCGCAGCGCGGTCGGCGCAAGCCGACCGAATAAATTTTGAGCTCCGCTCAAAATTTAGACATCCCTCCTCTTCAACCCACACCCCCATCACGTTCAATCCCAACCCAACATCCCAAACATGTACATTACCCTCCAAAGATGTCAAAAAATGTCGTTTTTGGAGGGTGGTGTACACGTTTGTATATGACACACGCCGTGCATGAGTCGGCTTACTCGCATTCGGTATATTTCCCCACCTCAACGGACATAAGAGTTGGGTATCGACTCAGAGCGAGAGGTCCCCAATGGATACCCCTGTTCTCATTTCGCATAAAACTGCATGGCTCGTCCATCACGCGCCGCAAGGCCGGGTTCAAGCGGTCGCGCAACACGGCTACCAGATAGGCGCAAGAGGTCTCTCCACCCAGCAACGCATCGCGCGCATACGACAGGCCCTCACCGACTGCGGCATTCCGCCCGATATGTTCAAGACTATCGATATCTCCGTAGTGTTTGCTTTCGAGCGAATTCGCACCAACGGCGTCACTTGCCATGTTCTCGGCCAAAGCCTACCCTATGGCCATATTGACGAGCTTACGCCCGGCATCTTTATCACCGACGAAGCCTTCACCTTCGTGCTCGCCGCCGAGTGGATGGATAGAATCGAATACCTCGAGTATGGCTACGAAGTTTGCGGCGACTATCGCATGGGCCTTAATCCCTCTGACCCTTATACCGAGCAACCAGCAACCACCTCCAAGGACGAAATTGTCGAACTGCTCGATCAACACCCTGGCAAACCCGGTGCCACACGCGCGCGACTCGCGCTCAGACATGTCTACGACCACTCGGTCTCGCCTATGGAGGCTGCATCGGCAATCGCACTTTCACTTCCAACAAGCGAAGGCGGCGTTGGCATTCGAGGCATCGAGCTCAACCGACCGCTCGAGATCCCTCAACGTCTTTGGCATTGCACCAAAGCCCGAACACTCAAAATCGATGCCCTCATTACCTATAAGCGCAGAGAGCTCGGCATCGAATATAAGGGTGGCTTTCACGACGAGACTGGCCGTAAGGGAGCAGATGCGGAACGCGAAGCTGTGCTCGCCCAAATGGGTTATCGCATTGTCACACTCACCTCAGCGCAATTTGCCAGTCAACTCGCTTTTCACCGTGCCATGAACAATATCCGCGAAGCACTCGGTATGCCCCGCTGCACGGATGCCGAGTATCAGCGAAAGCAAAACGAACTGCGAAAGGCACTTATCCGCAACTGGAAGGGCACGAAGGACATAGAGACGCCCTCCGAGTAACGTCGCCCGCTCGGCGCGCGCCAAAACATGTACATCATCCGCCAAAAACGACATTTTTCGACATCTTTGGAGGCTGGTATACATGTTTGGAACCTATGACCGCACCCAACCCCTACCGTTTGCCGAGCAATAGGGTCGCAATCGCCGCCAACCATGTACTATGTACGGGCATTGTCCAAACCTGCAACTCAAAGGATTCCATCTTGCCCGTCGTCGCCGCTATGACCGTTACCTCACACGCCACGGATGCCATGGTCGCCATCCCGTTTTGGCTCGAAATGTTCGCCGTCGTCGCGGCTTCAATCTCGGGCGTGTTGGTCGCGCGCGAGCACAAACTCGACCTGGTGGGTGCAGTTGCGCTCGCCGTGGTCTGTGGCTTGGGCGGCGGTCTTTTACGCGACATGACGCTGCAGGTGGGCAACGTCTACATCCTCAACCAGCCAATGGCGCTGCCGCTTTCCATTGCCACGGCAGCCATCATCTATATTTTCCCGGCAATCGTCGACAAGCCCGAAAAACTCATTCCCCTGCTCGACATCATCTCGGTCGGCATCTACGCCGCCACTGGAGCAGACAAGGCGCTGGTCTACGGCTTTGCGCCGGCGGTGTGCATCATGATGGGCTTTTTCACCGCGGTGGGCGGCGGCATGTTGCGCGACGGCTTTATGGGCGTGGTTCCGGGCATTTTCCAACGTACTAACTTTTATGCCATCGCCGCCATCGCCGGATCGACAAGCTATGTGTGTCTCGTTATGAGCGGCATTATGAGCAATGTCGCCGCGCTGGTCGTATGCGTTGTCGTGACCATGGGTCTGCGCTGGCTCTCGCTGCGCTTTGACATCAAAAGCCCCACCGAAGAAGATATCGCGCGCTTCTTGCACCGTAAAAAGTAAACAGCACGGCACGACCCTTCGAAATGCAACCGAGAGGTTCTTTTAGAGCGCCCACGCGTTGGGTACCCTGTTAGGTGTATGTCGAGCATCTGACGAAGGATTCACTATGCCCTGTAATCAATTCCCGTCGACCCAGCGCCGTAAAGCGTGGGTCCGCATCACGATCCTATTCGCGCTCGTCGCCCTAGCGGTCACCGCACTTCCCACGGCGTCGTTCGCCGGCACAGACACCGCAGGCAACGTACTCGCGACCGACAATGACGCCAATTCGTCCGGCGTCGAAGGTGACCTGTACTGGGCAGGTCAGGCCCTCAACTTGGACGATGCGTCCATCGGCCGCGACATAATTGCAACAGGCGAGAGCCTCTCCATCCGCGACTGCACGGTGGGCGGCGCCGTCCGCTTGGCGGCGCGCACCATCGACATTGCCAAGACTACGGTTGATGGCAGCGTGACCGTTGCCGGCCAGCATGTCGTGCTCAATTCCGACAGCACCGCCAACTGTTTCTATGCGATAGGCGAGACGGTTGCCCTGCGCGGCTCTACCAAGTCGGCAGCGCTTGCGGGCGATACGGTGACTATCGATGGCACCGTCGAGGGCGATGTCGAGGTTTGGGCCGACAAGCTCATCCTGGGCAAGAACGCCCGCATCACCGGCACCGTGAACGCTCACGTCTCCGAGGACCCCGAGCGTGCCGCGGGAGCCGAGGTCGGTGCGCTCAAGATCGACCGCACCGAGAACGAAGATACTTCCACCGTTAACGATGTCATCGGCGGTATCGTCGCCGCGGCGCTTTCCACCTGCTTTGTCGCCCTACTGCTCGAACTCGTCTTTCCGCGCGCAACCGCCAGCGCCGCCGGCATGCTCCACCAGCGCCCCATGCCCCTGTGGGTGAGCGGTCTTCTGGGCACGATTGCTATCGTCCCCGCCGTCCTACTGCTAATTATCTCTATCGCTGGTCTGTCGCTTGCCGGAGCCCTCATGTGCGGTGTTATTGGCATCGCGTTGGTGTCGAGCGCCTTTGCGGGGTGCGCGATCGCCCGCATGGTCGGACACAACCAGAACCGCTACGCCATGGCAGCCGCGGGCGGCGTGGCCGCGGGCGCGCTTACGGCAATCCCCCTCGTAGGCGATTTCATCAGCGGCGTGGCCTTTGTCTTCACGCTCGGCTATGTTATCCAGATCATCTGGCGCAACGCTCACCTCAAGTCGCAACAGCCGGCTAATACGCCGGAACTCCCCACCGCCTAGCCGCCAACCACCACAAAGGGGACAGGCACCTTTGTGGTGGTGCAAGCGAACCTGTCCCCCTTGCACCAAAAAGGGCGCCGACCATCGCGGTCGACGCCCTTTCTTATTGGCGGTTATAAGCCCCAGCGCTTATTTGTTGACCTGGCCGGCGCGGACGGCAGCCTTCTTGCGGTCGGTGGCGTTGAGCAGACGCTTGCGCAGGCGAATGTTCTTGGGGGTGATCTCGACCAGCTCGTCGTCGGCGATGTACTCCAGCGCCTCCTCCAGCGAGAAGGTGCGAGGCGGCACCAGTTGGACGGAGATATCGGAGGTCGAGGAACGCTGGTTGCCCAGGTTCTTGGTGCGGGCGATGTTGACGACCATGTCGCCAGCCTTGCTGCGCTCGCCCACGATCATGCCCTCGTAGCACTCGGTGCCCGGCTCAACAAACAGCTGGCCGCGCTCCTGCAGCGTACCCAGGGCGTAGGCAACGGCCTTCTCGGTGGTCATGGAGATCATGGCGCCGTTCTGACGGTTGCCGATCTCGCCGGCGTAGGGGCCATACTCCAAGAAGGTGTGGTAGAACACGCCCTCGCCGTGGGTGACGTTCATGATGCGGTTCTTAAGGCCCATGATGCCGCGGGTCGGGATCTTAAACTCGAGGTGCGTCACGATGCCCGAGGTATCCATGCTCGTCATGATGCCGCCGGAGGTACCGAAGACCTCAACGACCTTGCCCGAGTACTCGTCCGGGCACTCGACGACAGCCTGCTCGACGGGCTCCATCTTGTTGCCGTTCTCATCCTTCTTAAACAGAACGCGGGGACGACCGACCTGGAACTCAAAGCCCTCGCGGCGCATGGACTCCATCAGGACGGACAGGTGCAGAATGCCTCGGCCCGAGACCTCAACGCCGCTCTTGTCCTCGAGCTCCTCGATCTTCATGGTCACGTTGTTCTCGGCCTCGTTGAACAGGCGCTCCTTGAGCTGACGGGCGCCCACGATGTCGCCGTCGCGACCGACGAGCGGGGAGGTTGAGGCCTCAAAGACGATAGACAGGGTCGGCGGGTCGATCTCGATGGGTTCGAGCTCGACGGGGTTCTCGGGATCGGTGTAGACATCGCCGATATCGGTGCGGTCGATGCCCACGACGGCGGCGATGTCGCCGGCGCCGACTTCCTGGCACTCGGTGCGGCCTAGGTAGTCGAAGGTAAAGAGCTGCTTGACGGTAGCGGTGGCGCCGGAACCGTCGCTCTTGACGACCAGGATCTGATCGCCCTGGTGGATGGTGCCGGAGTACACGCGACCGATACCGATACGGCCGACGAAGTTGGAGTGGTCGATAGTCACGCACTGCATGGCCAGCGGGGCGTTCTCGTCAACCTCGGGCGCGGGCATGTCGTCGATGATCATATCAAGCAGCGGATACATGTCCATGTTGCCGTCGTTGGGGTCAAGACGGGCAAAGCCGTTCATGGCGCTGGCGTAGACCACGTGCTCCATGGCGAACTCGAGCTGGTCGTCGGTGGCACCCAGGTCGGCCATAAGGTCCAGGCAGTCGTTGTAGGCCTTCTCGGGGTTAGCGCCCGGACGGTCGATCTTGTTGATGACGATCATGATCTTAAGGCCGGTGTCGATAGCGTGACGCAGCACGAAGCGGGTCTGGGGCATGGGGCCCTCAAAGGCGTCGACCAGCAGCAGGGCGCCGTCGGCCATACGCAGCACGCGCTCGACCTCACCGCCAAAGTCGGCGTGGCCCGGGGTGTCGATGACGTTGATCTTGACGTCCTTGTACTCGATAGAGATGTTCTTGGCGAGAATCGTAATGCCGCGCTCGCGCTCCTGGTCGTTAGAGTCCAGGACGCGGTCCTCGACCTGCTGGTTGGCACGGAAGGCGTCCGTGGCACGCAGGAGCTTGTCGACCATCGTCGTCTTGCCGTGGTCGACGTGGGCGATGATGGCGATGTTCCTCAGATTGTCTACGCGCATGTAGTTCCCCTATCTTCTATCCATATACAAACGGCACGCGTATGCGGCCCGCCCAGCGATACAACGCTCAGCGGGAATATTGAGCCTTTTACCGAAAACTCGTTTATTTTAGCGATTTTAGATAAGAGGGGTTTCCTCACCTGCAGGTTCAGGGTCGCTCCACATAAAACCATCGCCGGCACCCATGCCCTCATACAGCACGTATGCCGAAAAACCGCTCTCGAGCGTGGTTTCGAAGAAGCTCACGAGCAGGGCGTCGTGATAGCCGCCGTCAATTTCGACACAACCGGTGTAGCCGATGGCATAGCGGGCGATGCGGCCCAGGCCCTCGTCCTTAAGACCCATCTTGTGCTCGGAGATAAAGTTGGTGGCCGCCTCGAGGCATGCCTCTTCGCCGTCCTCGTCGAGCGCCGCCAGATATCGGTTGGAAGCAGCGTCCTCGATCGCCACAACTACGCCCGGGTTCTCGCCGGCGGCAAGGTCGTCCAAGAACGCACCAATCAGGTCACACACCATGGCGTCGAGCTCGGCGGAGACGTTACCGGCGTCCTGCATATCCTGTGCCATCTTTAGACCTTCCCATCGAGTCTGGCGTCGTTACAGTTCTTGTGCCTCAGCAGCGATCTTGGCGGCAGCGTCGCGGGCGCGCATCATATCCATCGCGCGCTTGTCGAGTACCTTGATCTGGTTGGTCAGCATTACTGCATCGACCACACCCCAGATGACCAAGCCTGTTGAAATCGAAAACCCAAGCGCACCAACTGTACCACGAAGGCGCGAGCAGATTGCCGCGACAAGGGCGGAGACGACAACCATCTTGATAAACGAGCCGCGGCGCTCGCGAAGCGTGCGGGCCTGCGTCACATAGGCAATGCGTGCCGCCTCGGATGCCTCCGAGCGCATCTGGGCCTCGCGCGCAATGGCCGCCGCCTCAGCCGACATACCGCTGGCCATCAGCGAACACTCCGCAACCCTGCCGCCCCGCATTTAGAAGTCATCGGGGGAGAGCGTATGGACGAACTCGTCGAACTTCTCGAACTCCTGCTCGTCGTCGACATCCTCGGCGTGGGTGGAAACAGTGCCCAGGCGATTCATGATGTCGTCCTCCACAAACATGGGGGCATTGCTGCGCACGGCAAGGGCAATGGCGTCACTAGGGCGGGCGTCGATCTTGCGCTCCTCGCCATCGGCCAGTACGACGATCGTCGCGTAGAACACCGGCGGCTCGGCGCGAACGATCTCGATGCGCTCGAGTTTGGCGCCCAGGGCGTCAACGGTATCGAGCAGCAGGTCATGGGTAATCGGGCGCTCGGCGCGGCCGCTATCGATGCCGCGGCTGATGGCAGCAGCTTCAAACGAACCAGTCTGAATGGAAAGGGAACGCAGCGGCGCGGGCGAGTCCGATTTGCTGCTGCGCTCACGAAGCACGATAAGCGATGGCACGGGACCGGCGGCCATGACGATGGTCTCTATGTCGACACGAACCATGGAACACCTCCGGTACGTAGCGGTTAACACGCGGCAGCCCGCCGCATTGAATAGCTATACTACCCAATCTTTCGCACAGCACACAAAATCAAAGTAGTTAATTTGGGACGGGGCTTTTTTGACTACTTTCAGTAGGTAAGAAAAAAGCCCCGAGGCAACGCCCCAGGGCTCTTCACAGTTTTGATGGTGGACCTGACAAGATTCGAACTTGTGACCTCCCGGTTATCAGCCGGACGCTCTAACCAACTGAGCTACAGGTCCATCATGGTGGAGGTTAGGGGGATCGAACCCCTGACCTCAGGCTTGCAAAGCCCGCGCTCTCCCAGCTGAGCTAAACCCCCACGGAGACAGTAATAAACACCCCAGCGGCGACTCGGCTCTCGCTGGGGTGTTTATTGCGAAAGAAAGTGGTGGACCTGACAAGATTCGAACTTGTGACCTCCCGGTTATCAGCCGGACGCTCTAACCAACTGAGCTACAGGTCCATCGCGCAAGGGATATATTAGACGAGTCGTTACGCGCGCGTCAACAACTTTTTTGAAAATCTTTGAGGGGTGTCGGCCCCGGCTGCCCGTCGGCATGCGAAGTCGCCTGCTCGGACAGTCCTGCTCGCACGGAGAGCACATTAAGTGCTCTCCGGCTC